>JACNJL010000042.1 GCA_014382585.1 Limisphaerales bacterium
TGATGCGACTGCTGCTCGAAAAAGGTGGTCAGGTCAATGCTGTTAACGAAGATGGCAATACCGCCCTGCATGTAGCCGCCTTCATGTGCCGTACAGAGATTGTGCAACTGCTCCTCGCAAAAGGCGCAAGTGTCACTCAACGCAACGGCCGGCGCGAAAGGGCAATTGATACAGTGAGCGGCGCATGGTCCGACGGGTTGGCCGGCTTTTACCGAAGCCTCAACAACAGCGCCACCCACAAGATGGATCTGGAGCAAATCCAAAAACTCCGCCCGCAAATCGCCAAGCTCCTGCGCGAACACGCCGCGAAACAAAATCGTTAACCGCCCGTGACTCGTTCATTTCTAAAACGCGCCCTCACGTGTCTGGCGCTGGCCGCGGGGTTATCCCTCCACGCCGCCCCGCGCCCCAATGTGCTGTTCATTGCCGTGGACGATCTCAATGACTGGGTCGGTTGTCTCGGCGGACATCCGCAGGCCAAGACACCAAACATCGATGCCCTCGCCAAGCGCGGCGTGCTCTTTGAACAGGCCCATTGCGCCGCCCCGCTCTGCAGTCCTTCCCGCACCGCAATCATGATGGGGCTTCGCCCATCGACGACCGGTATTTACGGCAACCTGAATTGGTTTCGCGACATGCCACAGTACGAAAACTGGGTCACCTTGCCGCAGTATTTTCGGAAACACGGCTACCTCGCTTGGGGCGGGGGCAAACTCTATCACCAAGCCCATGGTAAGTTCTCTGATGCCGGTGCGTGGGATCACGTTTATTCCACTCGAACAGGCGCTGTTCCTCCTCCAAAGAGCGAGCGCTACAAGCATGGATTGCGGCCTAAGTTCGAATCCAATCCCATCCTTGCCCGCCTAATCGACTGGGGACCAACCAACCATCCCATCGAGGCCAATCCGGATTGGAAAACCGCTGATGGCGCGGCCAAATTCCTGCAACAGGATCATGACCAACCCTTCTTCCTGGGGTGCGGTATCTATCTGCCGCATCTTCCGTGGTATGCCCCGCAGAAGTTCTTCGATTTGCATCCACTCGGAGATATTGAGCTTCCACCGTACAAAGCAGATGACTTTGAGGACATCCCCGCCAGCGGCAAACGCATGGGCGAACGGCATATCAAACACCTCCGTGAGAGCGGCAAATGGAAGGAAGCGGTGCAAGCCTGCTTGGCTGCTGATTCCTTCGCCGATGCCTGCGTGGGCCACGTGCTCGATGCCTTGAAAAAGAGTCCGCACAAGGACAACACCATCGTCGTCCTTTGGGGAGACCACGGCTATGACGTGGGTGAAAAGAAATTTGCTAAGTCAGCCCTCTGGGAACAGACCACGCGCACCCCGCTCATCATCCACGTGCCCAAGACCCTGGGAGGAAATCCGCAGGCGAAAACCTGCACGCGCCCGGTCAGTTTGCTAGACCTCTACCCAACTCTTCTCGATCTTTGCGGACTGCCGAAAAACCCAAAGAACGAAGGCCGAAGCATCGCGCCGCTGGTTCGCAACCCAAAAGCCAAATGGCCTTACCCTGCGGTGATCACCCATTCACCCCACTGGCACGGAACCAATCATGCCATTCGTTCGGAGCGTTTTCATTACATCCACTATGGCAAGGGAGGCGACGAACTCTACGAGGTAGCCAAAGACCCACATCAATGGAACAACCTAGCCAACCACCCGGCACACACCGCAACCAAGGCCAGGCTGAAGAAATGGCTTCCCAAGAAAAATACCCCGCACTTTCGGGCTGGAAAACCGTAATGTTTTAAAGCTGCGGGCTATATATACGTAGCGAACTTTTAACCATGAATCCCATCAGATTTTGTTTTGGAATAGCCCTTCTTGTGGCGGCTTCTATCGCCGTCGCCCAAGAATCTCCTTCCGGCGACACCACGTTAGTTGAGCTTCTAAAGAAGATCGATACCCAGGCGATGCCGGATTCGTACGTCGGCAAGAATCATCAGAAGTGGGTCGATACTCGTATGGCGAAGCTGACAGAGGCGCAGAGGGATCTGCATGGACGGCTCTGGGAGGCGAAGCGCAGGATGAACCCGAACAAGAATGTGGGCCAGTCGTTCATTAAGATTCTCCACTACGTTAACCGGGGCGAAAAGCTGGGACGAATCCTCACCGGCGACGGCTACGGACAACCCCAATACAGCCGGCATTTTGTCCAGTTGAAGGGAATCAAGCCTGGCGCGAAGACACAAATCCATGGACGGGTGACGAACGCGAAGGGCAGACCGATGGAGGGCGTGATGGTGACGGCGTATGACAAGGAACTGGAGATGAGCGCCTCTGTGTTCACCGGAGTGGATGGCAAGTTTGAACTGAACGGGCTTCGCAAGACTACGCATCAAGTGCGCATGCGGCAGCCCGGGAAACTCGACGAGCGGGTGGATGACGTGGAACCGGGTAGCGGCGCGTTGGCGGTCACTATGGAGCCGGCCAAGGGCGAGAAATTGCAGATGCAGCGTACGGCGGCGTCGGCGATGAGTCTGATGAAATGGGACAGCCTGCGCGACAAAGAGAATTTCAAAATGATGTGCACCTACTGTCACCAGGCTGGCACGGTTGGTTTTCGCACACCCGAGCAGCCGGTGGATTGGGAGACGATGGTCAGGCGCATGGATGGTTTCGGCGGGCTGTATCGGCATACTCAGAAGACTATCGTCAAGCAGCTGCTGGACACCTACACGCGGGCTGCCGAGTCTCGTTGGCCAGAGTATGTCCCGCCACCGCCTCCGACCGGATTTGCCGCGAAGGTGAAGATCAGCGAATGGGACATCGGCATACCCTTGAAGGCTAATGTGCATGACCTCGAGCCTGGTCCGCCTGGAACCATGTACGCCGTAGACATGGGACAAGGAGCGATCGTTGAATTGGATATCGAAACCGGCCAACGGACGGTTTTTCGTATGCCGTCTGGAGCCCGTGCTCCACATTCGATCGAACCGGACAACGATGGTAATTATTGGGTGACGCTTTGTGCCTCCGGGCATATGGGCAAGTTCGATCCGAAGACCACGGACATCACGATCTGGTCCAGCGCGGAGGCTCCCGCCAAAAACGGATCGTTCCCGCACACATTGCGCGTAAACCCGAAAGATCCAGAAGGATTGATCTGGTATACGGACGCGGGGCGCAACTCAGTGTTCTACATTCATCCGAAGACGGGTTATGTGAAGGAGTATCATCTGCTTGAAAAGAATCAGGCGGTTGCTGCCGGTAAGGGCGAGTCGCGCGGATTGACCCCTTACGGTCTGGACTTCGCACCCGATGGCTCGATCTGGTATTCCAAGCTGAATGCCAATCGTATCGGGCGGATCGATCCCAAGGCCCCGGACGGGGACATCAAAGAATGGAATCCACCCTTTCGCGGACCGCGCAGGCATCACGTCGATCAAGACGGTATCGTGTGGGTGCCGGGCTTCGGCTCTGGTGTACTGGGCCGATTCGATCCGAAAACGGAGAAATGGACGACCTACGCCCTTCCAGATTACGACAATCAGATCCCCTACGCCCTTAACATCGACTCCAAAGGCATCGTCTGGATCTGCGGCACCGGCAACGACACGATCGGACGTTTCGATCCCAAGACCGAGCGGCTGATCGAGATCCCAATGCCGAAGCAGGTCACCTTTACCCGCGAGATTGAGTTTGACGAAAAGGGCAATGTTTGGACCTGCAGTTCCAATGGCCCCACACGGCACACTGAAGGCGGACGCGGATCCTTAATCAGGATTGAACTACCGAAAGGGGAACCAACGGCGGACGAGGGTGTGAAGCTGGAGCGAATCGTCCTGCCGCATCATCAGGTCGCCTTTGTCCGTCAGGTTCCCTGGCACAAATCACCGCACGGGGAGTTGCTCAAGAAAATCGATGCCATGCCATCACCGAAAGGTATCCCGGTCAACAAGACGCTCGACAAGCACTTCAAGAAGCGAATGGCGAGCTTCACCGAAAAGCAGCGGAACCGGTTTAACACCTTGCGCCAAGGTATGGATCTCGTTGATCCCAACATGGAAAACCGCGGCCTATCGTACCTCAAGATTCTCGAATACATCCATCAAAATGAGAAGTAGATGGAGTGAATGCTGACTGAACAAATAACGTGAAACCCATCCTCACATTTTTGTGCTTCCTGCTGGTGGTTTGTCCCGGCTTTGCCAAGGACAAACGCCCAAACGTCATCACTCTACTTGTCGACGACCTAGGGTACAGCGACATTGGCTGCTATGGCGGCCCCGTCAAGACGCCCGTTCTCGACAAGTTGGCCGCCGGTGGGGTGCGCTTCACTGATTTCCACTCGGGAGCGCCTACCTGTTCCCCTTCGCGCGCCACCTTTCTCACGGGCCGCCACCACTATCGCGCCGGAGTTTATTCCGTCATCACCGAACGGCTTCACAAGATGCATCTGCTGAAGACCGAAACGACCATCGCCGAAGTGCTTAAGGGAAACGGCTACGCCACCGCCCACTTCGGCAAGTGGCACCTAGGTATGCCGATAAACAATCGCGACAACCCCACCCCGGCCGATCATGGCTTCGACTACTGGTTCGGCCTCGTCAACGGCCCGGGCCCCAGCCACAAGAATCCAACCCAGTTTCTTCGTAATGGTAAACGCGTGGGACAGATAAAAGGCTACTCCTGCCAAATCGTCGTCGATGAGGCCCTCACCTGGCTCGATGAAAAGCGCGACGCCGACGAGCCCTTCTTTTTCAATCTTTGGTTCAACGAACCCCACGCTCCAATCGCGGCGCCCGACGAGATCGTTTCCCAGTATGGCGCGCTCAACGATCAAGCCGCAATCTACAGCGGCACCATCGACAACACCGACCGGGCGATTGGACGACTCATCGCAAGACTGGAAAAACTTGGGGAGCTAGAGAACACCATCATCGTCTACGCCTCCGACAACGGCAGCTACCGACCGGAGCGCAACGGAGAACTTCGCGGCCAGAAAGGATCTCAATTCGAAGGCGGGCACCGCGTCCCCGGCATCTTTTACTGGAAGGGCGGAATCCCTGGCGGACGTGTCGAGGACGAGCCCGCCGGTGTCATCGACCTTCTTCCCACGCTCTGTGGATTGATCGGCATCAAGAAACCCGCGAAGGTCCATCTTGATGGCTCCGACCTCACGCCAATACTCACAGGGTCCGGGAAGTTCAAGCGGCATCAGCCGCTCTTTTGGATGGTTGGCGCGAACATGGTCCTTCGAATGGGTGACCACACTCTTTTTGCTTCCGGCACTGCGAAATCACCGATCGACTTCAAAGCCGCCAATCGACTCACCGAGCAAATCAAGCAAGTCCTCGGCGATGATCTCGAGAAAGTGCTGGACGGAAGGGATGTTAAGGATCTTCGCAACCGGCTGTTTAATATCGAGAGATTAGCCAATCCCGAGGCCGATCGCCTGAAGAGACAACTTCGGGACTTGTTCTACTTCAACGAAGCGTGGATCCCTGAACTCAAGAAGAGCGAGCTCGGCCGTGTCCAACAACTCTATGACCTATCGAAGGATCTCGGCCAGCAAAACAACATCGTAAAAGACCACCCCGAACTCGTTGCCCGAATGAAAAAGAAAGCGGAGGCCATCTATGCGAGCGTCATGGCCGATGCTCCAGAATGGCTCACCACTGAAGAATTGGCCGCCGCAATGAAGCCCCGAGGAAACGAACCGCAACGGCCTGCCACCGGAGTACCCGACAA
>JACNJL010000043.1 GCA_014382585.1 Limisphaerales bacterium
GGGTGTTCAGCCGTGGGTGCTCCGGATGAAAGCGGGAGGAATATGGGGGGTGTGGGGGGGCGTGGTCGTGAGGGGGGGGAAGGGAGTGGGGGGGGGGGGGGGTGGGGGTGGGTGGGGGGGGGGGGGGGCGTGGGGGGGGGGGGGGGGGGGGGGCGGGGCCGCGGGGGGGGCGGGGCGGTGGTGGGCTGGCTGCGCGGGCGGGTTTGCTCGGGGGCGGCGGGCTGGCGGTTGATTGCGTTGGTTGGCTGGCGGGCACGGTGACCTTGGCGCTGCACGAGGGGCACGCAAAGGATTGGCCGGCCGCGGTGTCGTCCACGGTCAACTCAGTCCGGCAGGTTGGGCATGCAAATTTTAGATCCATTTTGGGGCTAAAGCACCAGCGGAGGTTGCCAAAAGTCTACCGGAGTTGTGACGCAAATTCAATCATCAACCGTGCAGGGGGCTGGCGTGTTGGTTAATACCCGTTAGGGTTTTCCGTGTCGCCCACAATCGCCACACCGCCGGAGGTGCCCAATCGCGTGGCGCCGGCCTCGATCATCGCACGCGCATCGGCGGCATTGCGAATGCCGCCGGCGGCTTTCACGCCGGCGAATTGGCCCACCGTCTCGCGCATCAGCTGCACGTGTTCCAGCGTCGCGCCCGCGCTGCCGAAGCCGGTGGAGGTTTTCACAAAATGCGCCTGTGCTTGGACAGCCAGTTTGCACGCTTGCACGATTTCGTCATCAGAAAGCAGGCACGTTTCCAGGATTACTTTCACCACGCGGTCATCCGCCGCTTCCACGACATCGCGAATCTCGCGCACGATAAAATCGTGGTCGCCATCCTTGAAGCGGCCCACGTTCATCACCATATCAATCTCACCCGCGCCCGCGTCAATCGCTGCTTCGGTTTCGTAGCGCTTCACATCCGCCTCCGTCGCCCCCAGCGGAAACCCCACCACCGTGGCTACCTGCACGTCGCTATCCTCCAGCAACGAATATGCCAATTCCACCCGACTGCCATTCACGCACACGGTGGAAAAATGATGCTCGGCGGCTTCGGCGCACAAAGTTTCAATCTGCGCCCGAGTGGCGTCAGGCTTCAGCAGCGTGTGGTCAATAAATTGGGCGAGGTCGGACATAGATTGTTAAAATGGATTGAACACAGATGTTCAGGATGCTCAGGAATTTTTGAAATGAATCCTGAATATCCTGCCTATCAGTGTGAATTCAATAGATTGGCCACCATCGTTTTCTCTTCCTTCAGTTCATTCACTGAAGCATCGATTTTGGCGCGGCTGAAATCGTCGATGGCGACATCCTGCACAATCCCAAATGAGCCGTCGCGATGGGCGCAGGGGAAAGAGGAAATCAATCCGGATTCCACATCGTAGCTGCCATCGGAGCAAACACAGACGCTGTGGAAATCACCTTTGGCAGTAGGCTCGGTGATGGAGCGCACGCTGCCCACAATCGCATTGGCCGCACTGGCGGCGCTCGAGAGGCCACGGGCTTTGATGATCGCCGCGCCGCGCTTTTGGACGGTGCTGATGAACTCACCTTCGAGCCATTCGCGATCGGCGATGGTGTCGGTGGCGGGTGCGCCGTTGATTTGCGCGTTAGTAAAATCCGGATACTGCGTCGCCGAGTGGTTGCCCCAAATGCACATATTAGAAATGGCGGTGACCGGCACACCGGCTTTTTGGGCGAGCTGCGTTTTGGCGCGGTTTTCGTCCAGGCGCGTCATGGCAAAGAAGCGGTCGTTGGGCACGTCCGGCGCGTTGTTCATGGCGATCAGGCAGTTGGTGTTGCACGGATTGCCGACGACCAACACGCGTGTGTCGCTTGCGGCGTGGTTGTTGATGGCCTGACCTTGGCCGGTGAAAATTTTGCCGTTGATGCCCAGCAAATCGCCGCGTTCCATGCCGTCCTTGCGCGGAACACTGCCGACGAGAAGCGACCAGTTGACGCCGTTGAAGCCGGTGTTCAAATCCGCGGTGGGCACGATGTCGGTGAGCAGTGGAAAGGCGCAATCGTCCAGCTCCATACACACGCCGTCCAGCGCGGGCAGGGCGGGTTCGATCTCAATGAGGTTCAGCGCCACCGGTTGATCCGGCCCAAACATTTGGCCCGAAGCAATCCGGAATAAAAGTGCATAACCAATTTGACCGGCCGCACCGGTCACCGCAATTCGAATAGGAGTTTTGCTCATTTCAGTCATTAAAGGTGCGGAGTATGCCCGTCGGCTGCACCGCGTGCAAGCGTTAGCCTCGGCCCAGCCCAAACAATGACAGATAAGCGTCCATCACATTGTTGGCGATGCCGAAGGGATTGTATTCATACGGCGCATTCCACAGAATCATAAACACGATGAAGAGCATCCAAGTGGGATTGCCTAACGAGTCGAGCCAGCGCTTGTACGCGGGCACAAAATTTCCCAGCACCGTCGAGCCATCCAGCGGCGGCACGGGCAGCAGATTAAAAATGCCAAGGGCAATGTTGGTGATGCCGAAAATTTGCAGGAAGTATTGACCGTTTCGCGCCGTGCCTTCAATCGCGCCGCCTGCAGTGTTTATCCAAATCGCAAGCGCGGTGAGGGCGATGAATGCTAATAGAAAATTCATCGCCGGGCCCGCCGCTGAAACCAGCGCATCGCCATAGCGACTGCGGAAGTTACGCGGGTTCACCGGCATCAACCCGAACGCCATGCCCACCAGTACGAGCATCAGGATCGAAAACCCGCCCATGTGCACCATGGGATCCGCTGTCATATGGCCCATTTGGCGCGGGGTATCGTCGCCCTGCCAGATGGCGGCCCAGCCGTGGGCCAGCTCGTGCAGCACAATGGAAATGATGACCGTGACCACCACGCAACCGAAAAACAGTTGCTTCTCGGGCTCGAATAGATTTTGGATGAAGAACGCAAACACGCGCGCAATCTAATGGACACTCCCCCTGAACACCAAACCCAAAACCGCCGCGCCGTGATCGATGTGGGCAGTAATTCCGTGAAACTCCTCGTTGCCGATGTGTCGGCAGGGCAAGTCTTGCCCGTGAAGGCAAAGGGCAAACAAACCCGGCTGGGCAAAGGGGTGTTCGAAACGGGCAAACTGCAACCGGAGCGCATCGATGAAACTGCCCGTGTGATCGGCAAATTTGCCGCAAAAGCATCCGAACTCGGCGCGGGATCTCTTCGGGTGCTCGCCACCAGCGCCGCCCGCGAGGCGGCGAATGGCGCGGACTTCGCGCGGGCGGTTGCCGCGTATGGGCTCGAGTTGGAAATTATCTCGGGTGAAAAAGAGGCGAACCTGATCCTCCGTGCGGTGCGCACGCATCCGGATTTTGCAGACGGAACAGTGGCGGTGATGGACGCCGGCGGGGGAAGCACCGAGCTGCTCGTGGCCAATGAGAGCAATTTGCTCACACAGGCAAGCCATCCGCTCGGCACGGTGCGCTGGCTGGACAAGTTTCCCCCCCAAGATCCGCCCACTGAGGCCGACCGATTGGCGGTTCGCAATTCCATCATTGAATTTCTACAAACTGCCGTTGTGCCGCAATTGCGCGGCATCCCATTGCCTAGTATGCTGGTAGCTTCCGGCGGTTCGCCGAAGTTTCTCACTCGGCTCCTGGAAGGAACACGTGATCTGTCGATCGAACAAATCGAAAAGCGCGAGGTGACCGTCGGGGAAATTCGACAGCTCGCGGATAAGCTCTGGTCGCTGCCGCTGGCGGCGCGCCGGGAACTCCCGGGCATGTCCGCCAATCGGGCCGATGTTCTGCTCATGGGAGCCGCCATTTACGAAGCGGTCATGGAGCAGTTCGGATTTCAAACGCTGCGCCCATCAATGCGCGGCGTGCGATACGGCGCGCTGTTGGATTAATCATAGAGGCCTAGAGTGCGCAGAGGAGAAATGGTAGGGCGGTTTCTCCGAAACCGCTACGGCGCGCTCGGAGAGCACGCCCTGCCTCACGCCCGGAGAGCACGCCCTGCCTCACGGCGTTTACTTATAGCCCTAACCGCTCGTGTTCGATGACGACGTAGCGATCGGTCATGCCGGCGAGGTAATCGCAGATGGCGCGGTGTTGCCCTTCGCTTTCGATGCGGGCGCGGGATTGGCTGCCGATTTGTTCGGGGTGTTCCAGAAAATACGCGAAGAGTTCCTCAAGCAATTTCACGCCGCGTTTGTTGGGCTCGTGCACGACGGGGTTGAAGTACAGATTTTCGTAAAGATACTCGCGCAATTCGAGATTGGTTTCGCGGCGTTGGGCGCTGTATTGGATGAGGGGGTTTTCCTGCAGCCGCACTTCGTCAACGCTCAACACGCCGGCTTTGTGGATGAGCGCGCCGCTGGTTTCCACGACGTCGTGCACTTGGCTGTCGATGAGGCAGCGGATGATGAAGTAACGGCGGCATTCGTCGGCGAGTTCGCCGTGCTCGGCGCGGATGGCGGCATCGGCGTCGCGCCAGAGTTTGACGTTCGTTTTGAGTTCCTCTTCGGAAAGTAAATTTGCGTCGAGGCCGTCGTCGAGGTCGTGGCTGTAATAGGTAATCTCATCGGCGAGGTTGGCGACTTGCGCCTCGAGCGAGCTGGATTTGGCGTCGAAGCCTTCGCGTTTGCTGGGGTGATCGTAGGCGGTGTAATGTTTGATGAGCCCTTCGCGTGTTTCCCACGTGAGATTGAGGCCGTTGATATTGGGATATTTTTGCTCCAACTCCTCGACGATGCGGAGACTTTGGCGGTTGTGCTCGAAGCCGCCGTGATCAGCCATCAAGGCGTTGAGCGCACTCTCGCCTTTATGCCCGAATGGCGAGTGGCCAAGATCGTGCGCGAGCGCGATGGCCTCGGCGAGGTCTTCATTGAGGCCGAGCGCGCGGCTGATGTTTCGCGAGACGGCGGCAACTTCCATCGTGTGCGTGAGCCGCGTGCGCAGGTGATCGCCAGTGCCATTCAAGAAAACCTGCGTTTTATATTCCAACCGCCGAAACGCGCGGGAGTGGATGACGCGATCGCGGTCGCGCTGATAATGCGTGCGCCACTGATGCGGCTCCTCGGCGTGCGCCCGCCCGCGGGAATCAGCGCTGAACTGCGCGAAGGGCGAAAGCGTCTTGCGCTCGTTGTCTTCGAGTTGGGAACGGGAATAGGGCATGGCCCTCAGCTGGAAAGAAATTCATCCGCCGATGAACCGCGCAATTCGAGCAATCGGCAAATCACATCCTCAATAAGATTATTCGGGCACGAGGCGCCGGCGGTGACGCCGATGGTCAACGTGCCGTCCGGCAGCCAGTTGCGGGTTTCGTCCACTTGATTGGTGTGCTGATTCCAATGGCGGATCAAATTGGCATCCGCCATCTCGTCGGCGTTCTTGATAAAAAATGTCGGCAGCACGCCTTCGCCCATCTCGGCGAGGTGCGCGGTATTGGAGGAATTGTAGCCGCCGATGACGAGCAAAAGGTCCATTGGTTTTTGCAGGAGCACGTCCAGCGCGTCCTGTCGTTCCTGCGTGGCACCGCAGATGGTATCGAAAAATCGAAAATGGTCTTCTGCTTTCTCTTCGCCAAACTTGCGTTCGATGGCGGATTTGATGCGGCGCTGCACCTCCTCGGTTTCGTTGCGCATCATCGTGGTTTGGTTGGCGACGCCCACGGCTTTCAAATGTTGATCGGGATCGAAGCCTTCCGAAAATGCGCCCTCAAATTTTTTCAGAAACGCCGCCTTGTCGCCGCCGTTTTCGATGTAATCACAAACGTAATCCGTTTCATCCAACGTGAGCACCACGAGATAATGGCCGTTCTTGGCGGTCGCCTGACTGCTCGTGGCTTTGGTTTCCTCGTGATACGCCTTGCCGTGGATAATGCTCGTGACCTCCTCCTTGGCGTAATTACGCACACGCTTCCAAACACTCATCACATCGCCACAGGTCGTATCCACAAACTGGCAACCTTTCGCCTTGAGCTTCTCCAACGTGGCCACCTCCGTGCCGAACGCCGGAATAATCACCACGTCATCCGCGCCGAGATCATCAATATCCGCCACCTTGTTTGGGCCCGAAAGAAAGCGAATCCCCATATCGCGAATCTGATCGTTCACCTCGGGGTTATGAATAATCTCGCCAAGAATATAAAGCGGCTTGTCCGGGAAAACCTTCAACGCCGCATACGCCAAATCAATGCAACGCTCCACCCCGTAACAAAACCCAAACTCCTTCGCCAACTTAATCGTCATCCGCGCGTCAACGCTCGTCACTTCGCCTGTGGCCCGCAGTCGATCGACCAAGTCACTGCGATAATGCGTCAGCACCTGCGCCTTCACTTGCTCCATGATATCCGGCCGGCGCAGGTTAATGCGCTTGGGCTTCGGTTTGGATACGGGTTGATTGGGGGCTTCAGGGGCCATCGGCGTCAGCTTGGCACAGTGTCTTTGGCAGGGTCGAGATGAATCCCTTAACTCACCAACCAATTCAAAATCGATTTCTGCGTGTGCAGGCGGTTTTCGGCTTGGGTGAAGATGGTGTCGGCGTGGGCTTCGAGGGTGGGGGCGTCGATTTCCTTGCCGCGGTAGGCAGGGAGGCAGTGCATGACGAGGGCCCCTTCGTTGGCGCGGGCGACGAGGGCTTGATTGATTTGGTACCCGGCGAAGTCTTGCTCGCGTTGGGCAGTTTCCTCTTCCATGCCCATGGAGACCCAGACATCGGTGTATAGTAGGTCGGCTCCTTCGGCGGCGGCGTTGCAGTCTTCGGTGACGGTGATATTGCCGCCGGCCTTGGTGATGAGGTCCGGGCAAGGCTGGTGGGCTTTGGGTGCGGCGATGCGCAGCTCGAAGCCGAGTTTATCAGCGGCCCAGATCCAGCTGATGGGCACGTTGCAGGCGCCGTCGCCGATGAAGGTGACGGTCTTGCCGGCGATCGGGCCGCGGGCTTCCTGGTAGGTGAAAATGTCAGTCAAGATTTGGCAGGGATGCTCGGCATCGGTTAGGGCGTTGATGGTGGGGATGCCGGAGTGTTCCGCGAAATCCTCCACATCGCTCTGGGCAAAAGTGCGGATGACGGCGCCGTGCACCATGCGGCCGAGCACGCGGGCGGTGTCTTGGATGGGTTCGCCACGACCAAGTTGCAGGTCGTTGGCGTTGAGAAACATTACGCCGCCGCCGAGCTCGCGGATGCCGGTCTCGAAGGACACGCGGGTGCGCGTGGAGGATTTGGTGAAAATCATCGCCCACGTCTGGCCGGCGAGCGGTTGGTGTTGGCTGTCGCCGCGTTGCGCCTTGATGACAGTGGCATTTCCCAGAATGGTCTCGATGGACGCGGTGTCCATCGCCTCAATGCTTAACAGATGTTTCATGATGCTAGTTCCTTAATGACACCCTCGATGATGGCGAGACCTTCATCGGCGTCGGTTTGCGAAAGGTTCAATGGCGGCAACAGACGAAAGACCCGCGCGCCGGCTGGGATGGTGAGCAGACCAGCGTCGTGGAGTCGCTCGACGATTTGCACGGAAGCGGGCCGTTTGCTATCGGCAAAGGCGGGGATGCCCTCGGCCAATTCGATGCCGATCATCAGGCCGAGCCCGCGCACTTCCTTCAGCACGGTGGGATGCGCCTCGATCAGCGTTTGGATTCTCCCGGCCAAATGGTTCCCCAGCGTCACGGCGTGTTGCGCGAGGCCGTCGCGCTCGATGATCTCCAGCGCCTTGAGTGCATGCGCGCTGACCAGCGGCGTGCCGCCAAAGGTGGTGCCGTGCGTGCCCGGGCCGAGCACATCCTGCAACGGTTCGCTCGCCCAGATCGCGCCCATCGGCAGACCGGCTGCGAGGCTTTTGGCCATCGAGCAGGCGTCCGGCGCGAAGTCCGGATGCGCGCTCATGATGGTTTGCCAGCCGAAAAAATTGCCTGTTCGAAAATGGCCGCATTGCACTTCATCGAGCAACAACAGCAGATTACGTTCATTGCACAACGCGCGCAGGCCGAGCAGATACTCGGGCGTGGCGCAATTGATGCCGCTCTCGCCTTGGATTGGCTCCAGAAGAATCGCGCCAGTCGCCGGCGTGATGGCCGCGCGCATGGCGTCCAGATCGCCATAGGGCACATGCCGGAAGCCTTCCAGGGCTGGCGCAAACCCGTCCTTCACCTTCTGTTGGCCGGTGGCCGCAATGCCCGCGAGTGTGCGCCCGTGAAATGAGCCGAGTGTGGTTAGGATTTCAAACTGACCCTCCTCATGGCCGCGCAGTCGCGCGAGTTTGTAGAGTGCCTCGTTGGCTTCGGCGCCGCTGTTACAGAAAAACACTTTGCCTTTGCCGCCCGCGAGCGTGGTGAGTTTCTTCGCAAGCAATCCCTGCGGCTCGGTGTAGTACAGATTGGAAATATGCGTCAGCTTGCCTGCTTGTTCGGCCAGAGCATCGGCCAGTTCAGGATGGCCGTGGCCGAGGCAGGCGGTGGCAATGCCCGCGCCCAAGTCGAGCAACCGTCGGCCTTCGGCCGTGTGCACGTGGCTGCCTTCGCCGTGAGTGATGGCGATCGGGAAACGCGCATAAGTCGGGATGACGTGGGCGTCAATGCGTTGTTGGATTTTTGAGTCGCTCATTTTAATTTTACCACAGAGACACAGAGAGCGCAGAGAAGTTCATTTTCAAAACCTCTGTGTTCTCTGTGCCTTTGTGGTGAGAAATGGTTTTCATTTTACAATTTCCGTCCCCACGCCTTGGTTGGTAAAAATTTCCAGCAACACCGCGTGATGAATTCTCCCGTCGACGAGGGCGACTTTGTCGACGCCGGCGTTGATGGCAGTGACGGCGCTGTCGACTTTGGGAATCATCCCGCTGGCGATGATGCCGGCTTGTTTCAGTTCATCAACTTCGGCGATGTCGAGGTGCGAAATGAGCGTGGCATCGTCGTCAGGATCGCGCAGCAGCCCGCGCACATCGCTCATGAACACCAGCCGCTTGGCGGCCAGCGCAATGGCGGCTTGGGCGGCGGCGACATCGGCGTTGCAGTTGTAAATTTGTCCGTTCGCATCGCGCGCGGTGGGGGAGATCACCGGCGTGATGCCTTGGGCGATGCATTCCTCCAGCGGCGCAGTGTTCACGGCAGTGACCTCACCGACAAAGCCGTAATCCTGATTATCGGGGGCATGCCGGGTGCAGGTGAAAATATCCGTGCCGGCAAAGCCCTTGGCCACGCCGCCGAGCGAATTGATCATCTCCACGATCTCGGCATTGATTTCCTGCGACAACACCTGATCAACCACCGCCACGGAATCGGCATCCGTGTAGCGCAAACCATTGACGAAGCGCGTCTCCACGCCGGACGCTTCCAGCGCGCGGCTGATGCGTTTACCACCGCCGTGCACCACCACCGGATTGATCTCGACCGCTTCTAGGAACACCACATCCCGCGCAACACCCGTGCGCACGGCTTCGTCCGGACTGTCCATGAAACTGCCCCCGTACTTCACTACGAACGTTGCCCCGGCAAAACGCTGAATGTACGGCAGCGCTTCGAGCAATGTGGCGGCTTTGGAGATGAGTTCCTGCATGTCAGCCTCCGAGCGATGTGGGGTCGCTGATGTCGCCCTTGTTGAATTCCACGTATTCCTCGGTGAGATCGGCGGCGTAGAGCGTGGCCTGGCCTTTTCCGAGATTCAGGTTAATGTGCAGGTCAAACTCCGTCGGCGCGACGGCCGCGCACAAGGTCTCAAAGGTCGTCCGAGTGGGTCTGCCTTTCTTGAGGGAATAGGTTAGCTTCTTGGTTTCGGGCGCGCTGTAGGCGATGTCGACTTTTTCCTCCACCACCTTCGCAGACGAATAGCCAAGGGTATCGATGATCCGGCCCCAGTTTGGGTCGCCGCCGTTCCAGCTGGTTTTCACCAACGCACTGTTGCCCACTGCACGCGCGGCAGCATCGGCTTCCTTCTGCGTCTTGGCGCCGCGCACCCGCACGGTGACCAGTCGCGTGACGCCTTCGCCATCGCGTACCATCATTTTGGAAAGCTCGAGGCAGACGTGATTCAGGGCAGCCTGAAATGTTTTCAAGTCGCGCGCGCTGAGTTTTTTGTTTCCAGCCAAACCGTTGGCGAGCAGGAGCACAGTGTCGTTGGTGCTCATGTCGCCATCCACGGTGATGCAATTAAAACTGCTGGCCACGGCCTCGCGCAGGCACTTGCGCAATGCGCCGGCGGGAATTTTTGCGTCGGTTGTGAGGTAGGCGAGCATGGTGGCATGCAGAGGCATGCTCGCGGGCCGCACGCCGGTGGGACTCATGCCGGGCTGAATCATGCCCGCGCCCTTGGCAATGCCGCCGAGCCGCACGGTTTGGCCGCCGAGCTGAAATTCCACGGCGATCTCTTTCGGCCGCGTGTCGCTGGTCATGATGGCCTCAGCGGCGTGGTGCGCCGCGGTGGGGGAATCATCGAGTTCCTTGACGATCTGCCGGATGCCGGCGCGGATGTTCGGCATGGGCAGCTCCAGACCAATCCGGCCTGTGCTGCCGACGAGTACATCCTCCGGTTGGAGCAACAATTCCTCGGCCAAGAGCGCAGTCATTTCCTGCGCATCCTTCAATCCGCGCGGGCCGGTGCAGGCATTGGCGTTGCCGGAATTGATGACGACCGCCTGCGCCTTTCCGTCGGCGATGTGGTCCACGCACACCTTCACCGGTGCGGCGCAGATTTGATTGGTCGTAAACATCCCCGCCGCCGTGGCCGGTACCTCGGAGACAATCACGGCCAGATCGCGTTTTTGCCCTTTGTTGCTGCCTTTGCCGGTGCCGAGCCGTTTAACATCACAAAACAACCCAGCCGTCAGGAAACCTTGCGGGGCGATAATGGAACCATCAATGGAATGAAAAGATTTCATCTCTTTGGGAGGGGGAGCATTGGGAAAAGAATAGGAGAACCCAACGCAACCTTAACGGCGGCGTCGACGCGAAGACTTGGATTGAGTCTGCAGGTTCATTCGGCGGGAAATATAGGCGGGAAGGCGGGGGGTGTCAATTTGGAATTTGGAATTTTCAACGATCATTGGGACTGGGTCAAAACCACCATCCCGACTACGCCGCCCACTGCGATCACTCCGCCAATCAATGCGCGCCAGCTTGGCTTTTCTTCTTTCATTAAAATAGCAAACGGGATGACGACGAGCGGGGTGATGGCGACGATGGGGAGGACGACGCCGGTGGGGTTGTTGAGCAGGGCCCATTGGTAGCAGGTGACGCCGAAGGCGGGGCCGGCCAGGGCGTTGAGGATGAGCCAGCGGCGGCCGGCGCGCCAGTCGCTGGCGGGGTTGGTGAGGGCGCGGGCGCTGGGGGAATCGGGGTGACTCTTTATATAAGTGCGCAGCGCCCACAGGCAAAGGCCGGTGAAAACCATGCCGCCTAGCTGGCGCTGGACGGCGACGGTGAGGCCGGCGTGGAAGGCGTCGCTGCCGGTGAGGGTGTTGAATTCGGTGAAGGACTCGGTGATGACGCGCACGAGGACACCCGCGCCGAAGCCTTGGCCGAAGGCGGCGACGAGTCCCCAACCGATGCCCTCCCAAAGAGTGCGACGGTCGAGGTGGAGGTTTTCGCGCGGTGCGAGCGCGATGGCCACGCCAGAGAGGATGACGACGGCGCAGATGATTTGCGGGAGCGAAGGCAGCGTATCGAGCCACGCGAACTCAATGCCCACCGCCAGCGGTACGGAGACGCAATGGACGATGAGCACCGTAAGCCGCGAGCCGATGCGTTGGAGGGCCTGGAAGAGCGCGATGTCGCCAAGGCCAAAGCCGACGGCGCCGCTTAAAAAGAGCAGCCAGAAAATGTCTGGCTGAAAATGTTTCGCGCCAATTGCAAAAAAGAGAAACGCGATGGCGGAGAGCACGATGGGAGCGAAGATCAGCCGCGTGAAGTTGGCTTCGGTGCCGCCGATGTGCTCGGTAGTTTTCCGCGCCGAAACGGCGGAGGCGGAAAACAAAACCGTGCACAATAAAGCCGCTAACATCGCGCGAAGGGGTACGCGGTTGCGGGCAGTTTGTCACGGGTTTAACATTGAGTTGCAGGATTGGGGCCAGGGTTTTGGGTTGCGAATGGTGGACAAGTGGTTAGAATTTTGCCGATGAAAGTTTTTTGGATTTTTTTGGCGTTGATGATGAACTTGAATGTTAATTGCGTGCAGGGGGGGGATAAAGATGGGGCGGCGCTGAAATTTGTGGAGGCGGCGGCGAAGGCGTTTCGCGAAGGGAAAACGGACGAGGCGCTAAAGCTGGCGGCGAAGGCGGTGGAGGTGGAGCCGAAGAATGCGAATTTGCACTATTTCAAAGGGCAGCTCCACAGTAAACTGGGTCAGCACGCTAAAGCCGCGGCGGAATACACGAAGGTGCTGGCGTTGAAGCCGGAAAATGATCGCGTCGCCGACACGCATCAGGAACGCGGCGAGGCGTATTTTAAGCTGGGAAAAATCAAGGAATCGATTGCGGATTTCGACGTGTTTATTAAAGCGTATCCGCGACAAGACCCGCATCATTGGCAGCGCGGCATTTCGTATTATTATGCGAACGAATTCAAGAAAGGCTACGAGCAATTCGAGCGGCACCAAACGGTGAACCGCAATGACGTGGAAAATGCGGTGTGGCATTTTTTGTGTTTGGCACGGGCGAAGGGAATTAAAGAAGCGAAGAAAAAACTCATCCCCATTGTGGGCGATGGCCGCGTGCCGATGATGGAAGTGCTGGCGCTCTTTGGCGGCAAGAGCACGCCGAAAAAAGTTTTGGCCAAGGCGCGCGCGGGCGGGGTGAAGGGTGCGCGATTGGAACGGCAATTATTTTATGCGCATCTTTATCTTGGGCTTTGGTACGAGGCGACGGGGGAAAAGAAACTGCGCGACCAATACATTGGCCTCTCCGCGGCGGTGGCGGATAATCATGGCTATATGGGTGACGTGGCGCGAGTGCACGCGGAGTTGAATAAAATTCCAATCCCAAAAACCAAAGTCGAAAAATAACTGAAAGTATTCACCATTGTGATCATTTATATTCACCATTGTGAATAGCTTGACCTTGGCGGGGTGGGGTTAACGCCTTAGATTCGCACCGGTGAGGGGAGGTTATTCCAAAATAATTTGTGCGATCGTGCTGTGCTTTGCGGTAGGCGTGGCGGCACAGCAATTTCAGGCGCAGCAAAATGGCCAGCGCGATCAGAAGCCGGTGGCTTTTCCCAAGGTGGAACAGGAGGAGTTTTTCCTGCAAGCCATCGACGCCTTGCAAGCGGGCAATACCAACGCGGTGCTCGAGTTGGTGGACCGCGCGGTAGGCGTGGATGTCACCAATCGTTTTGCTTACATCAAGCGTGCGCAATTGCTGGATATCTTCAGCCTCGATGAACGCGCGGTGAAGGATTATACCATCGCCATTTCGTACGACCCTACTTTTGCCGACGTGTATCAACTGCGCGGTTGCAACCACTTCAAGGCCGGGCGATTGGAGGATGCGGTGGCGGATTGGAATCTGTTTATTAGCCTTAAACCTGAAAAGGAGGCGTTGCACTGGCAGATCTGCGTGGCCTACGCGTTGCAAGGGCAGTTTAGTGAAGGGCGTAGTCAATTCGAGTGGCACTGGACGGCGAACACCCAAGACGTCGAAGTGGCGTTGTGGCACTTTATGTGCACAGCGCGTTTGGATGGATTAGAAAAAGCGCGTGGCGCGATGATGGAAGTGAATCTGAGCGAGGACAAACGCGTGCCGATGGAGGCGCTTTATAATTTTTATGCGGGCAAACTCACCGAGGCTGATGTGTGGCTGGCGGTGGAGCAGGGCGCGCCCGATGCAACGGAGCGCTCCAAGCGCGAATTTTTTGCAAATTATTACATTGGCGTCCATCGACAGGCCGAAGGCAAACTGGTGGAGGCGCGTGAGTCTGTGGAAAAAGCGCTTGGCATCGCCTATCGCAATGAAGGCTTCATCGGCAACAGCCCCGGTGGCCAAATCCGCGCGGGCGATATGGCGCGCGTGCATCTGGGCATTCTCGACACGCAAATCAAAAACGCCAAAGCCTTGGCGGCGGCGCAATCGCCCGAGGCCCTCGCGGCGCGGCGGCGGATGATGTTATTGAGTGTCGGAGGGTTGGTGGGGCTCGTTGGGTTTGGTGTTTTTCTACAACGCCGTCGCCCAAAGATTGTCGCTGTGCCTGAGCTGGACGACGCCGAATTGGCTGAGAAAAGCTCGACTTAATCGGCCGACTGGTTTTCATCCTTCGCGTTCACGCGATCATCGATCATATGAGCTTACCCACAGACATTCGCGCCATAGGCGCGGCACTTTATTTTCTACCTGTCCACACCCGCATGCCGCTGAAGTTTGGCGGGGAGACGGTGACGTACGTCACGTGCGCCCGCGCGCGGGTGACGGTTCGCGATGCCGCCGGTCGCACCGCGGACGGCTGGGGCGAAACACCGCTGAGCGTCACGTGGGTTTGGCCGAGCACGTTGGGTTACAAGGAGCGGCACGAGGCGATGAAAGCCTTTTGTGAAACACTGGCCGGCGCGTGGGCGGACTTTTCCGCGAGCGGGCATCCGATGGAAGTGGGGCAGGATTTTATTGAAGGCGTTTTGCCGGGGCTGCTCGAGCAGCACAACGAAGGAGCAACGGAGCCGATGCCGTGGCTCGGGGCGCTCGTGTGCAATTCACTTTTTGATATCGCGCTGCACGACGCGTTTGGAAATTTGCACGGGCGGGATGTTTACAAAACGTACAATGCCGAGTGGATGAATCGTTCGCTGGAGGAATTTTTGGAGCCGGCGGCAGAGTCAGTTTCCTTCGCAGGAAAATATCCGGAAGATTTTTTTGTGGCCGAACCGTCCACGCAATTACCCGCGTGGCATCTCGTCGGCGGGGTGGACCCGCTCGATGAAAGCGAGTTGACCGGCAACGAACCGGATGACGAGCATCCGGTGTTGCTCGCCGATTGGATAAAAACCGACGGCCTCAAGTGCCTCAAAATAAAACTGCGCGGCACCGATGCAGCGTGGGATTACGCGCGCATTGTCAAAGTGGGCGAGATCGCAGTAGCCGGCGGCGTGGAATGGTTGACCACCGATTTCAATTGCACCGTCACCGAGCCGGAATATGTGAACACGATTTTGGATGACCTGCGCGCTGAGCACCCGAAATTGTTTGAGATGCTTTTGTATGTCGAGCAACCGTTCCCGTACGACCTCGAGCAACACGCCATCGACACCCACAGTTGCAGCAAGCGTAAGCCCCTGTTCCTAGATGAAAGCGCGCACGATTGGCAACACGTGCGGCTGGGACGCAAACTGGGCTGGACCGGCGTGGCGCTCAAAACCTGCAAAACCCAAACCGGCGCACTGCTATCAGCGTGCTGGGCGAAAGCACACGGAATGGGGCTGATGGTACAGGATTTGACCAACCCAATGCTCGCGCAAGTGCCGCATTGCCGACTGTCCGCACAGATGGGCACAATTATGGGCGTGGAAACGAATGCGATGCAGTTTTATCCTGCGGCTTCCACCGTCGAGGCCGCGGTGCATCCGGGGCTGTATCAGCGGCGCGGGGGCAAGGTGGATTTGTCCACGTTAGGGGGGAGTGGTTTCGGCTATGGCGAGGCGATTGGCGTGCGCGAATTGCCAGAGGCCGCGGCGGTGTGCGGCGAATGTGAATAACCTTTCAATATTTTTCCGGTGTGTTATGGGCAGGAAACCGCTTTGATGCGCCGGTCTGCTGTCGAATTCGTTGAAAGGAATTGATGGGATTCACCGTTCGTTACGTCGAATTTTCCAGCTGTCCCGCGTTGATACGTACACGCGGGATTGCGAGTTTTTTTTGATAAAAACGGTTGCCGAAAAAACAAACTGGAACGACCTTATACTATGGAGACCCTTGCACCTTGCCAAACCTCCCCCCGCGGATTGGGCTGGCACGCGCGTGCATTGCTTTTCCTCGCCGTTATTTTCCTTGCCGCGCCCGATTCCGTCTCCGCTCAAAACGGGAGCGATCCGAATCTTAACATATTCCTTAAAGCCAGAGATTATTACGACAAAGGAAACTTCCCGCTGGCGGTTCGGGAGCACCGGAGATTTCTCAAAGCCGCACCAAAACATCCGCGGGTTCCCGATTCCAAATGGGGATTGGGGCTTGCGTACATTCAGTTAAAGCAATGGGCATCAGCCGCTGCGCTCATGGGCGAGTTGGCGGTGAGCAAAACTTCAACGGACCAAGCCGGCGCATACTATTATTGGGGCCAAAGTTTGCTGATGTTGCGCAAGCCAGCCAACGCCGAAGCGGCTTTCCTCGCGGGCCTTAAGCTGAAACCAACGGCGCGCCTGGATGGCTTTCAGATGGGGTTGTTGGAAGCGCGATTCCAGCAGAAAAAATGGGAATCAGTAAAAGCCACGGTGGCCGCATTGCCCGCAGAACAGCGCGCCGATGGGCGGGTATTATTTCAGACCGGTTACGCGAGTTTTATGCTGCGTGATTTCAAATCATCAGCCAAAGAACTGGGCGCGTTGAAGCAAAGAGTTGGCGCGGCGCCCTTCGCGCATCAAACGCGATTCTTCCTCGCGGAATCACTGCGCGAGTTGGGCCAAATCAAAGAGGCAATCCCTGAATACGCAGCGGCGCACAAACTGCCCGGCGAGTACGCGGCCGACGCGCTGTACCGCGAAGGGTTTTTAAATTTCCAAATCAAGAACTACCGGGAAGCCGCCGGGTTATTTGGCAAATTTCGCGATCAATATCTGCAACACCGGCTCCGCAGCGCGGCGGGATTGAGCCTCGGGCAGGCTCATTTAGAAAATCGGAATTACAAAGAGGCGGACTTTGTCTTCATCGGTTTGGCTATGGAACGGGGGGCGAATGCGTCAATCGCCCTGTGGCACAGCCGGGTATTCAAGCGGCAAAAAAAATACGCTGCCGCAGCGGCAATTTTGGTGCCCGCGGTAAAACAATTTCGCGGTGATGTTTTGATGGGTCAATTGCTTTTGGATTTGGCGGAAAATTATTTTGGCGCCGAACAGTACGTTGAATCCGCCACGGCGTTTGAACGGCTGCTGAAAGACTACCCGAAACACCGCCAACGGGAAATGATCCTGCGCCTCAGCGCCCAAGCTCAATTCCGCACCGGTCGCTATGCTGCCGCGCTGGCATTGTGCACGAATTATCTGGAGGCGTACCCGAAGCATCTTGAGGCGGCGGCGGTGGTTTTTCTACAAGGTGAGAATCAGTTTTTCCTCGAAAAATATGGCGACGCAGCTGAAACCTTTGAGCAATTTCTCAAAGCCCATCCGAATCACGCCCAAGCCCGAGCAGCACAAATGCATATTGGCGAATGCCATTTCTTTGGCGAACGATGGAAGGATGCACGGGCAGCATTGGAAAATCTGGCAGACAAAAAACGCATCGGCAATTCGTTCCAACAATACGATTTCTTGATGGGCAGTTGCCATTATCGATTGGAAGATTGGGCAAAGGCTGTGGATTCTTTCCAACTTTTTATCACGCGTTTCCCCACCGCCCCCAATGCGGATGTGGCGTTGATCCGCACCGCGCACGCGCTGGAAGCTCAAGAGCAAACTGACAATGCGCTGGCTGTTTACGAACAGCTTGCCGAGGATTATCCCAAGAGCACTCATCACTCCCACGCCGCGGTAATGGCCGGCCGGATTTATTTTGAAGCCAAACAATACGCCAAGGTGCGGAACGTACTGAAGTCCACGGCGCAAAAGAAAGGCGATCCCAATCAGTCGCTGGCAATTTATTATCTGGGCTATTCCGAAGCAGCCGCGGGGCAATCGGACGAGGCGATCGCGTTGCTCGAACAACTCGCCAATGATTTCCCTAAAGACACGAATGCCGCCGATGCGCGATTAAAGGTGGGTGAGTTGCAACTCAGCACTGAGAAATTTGAAGCCGCACAAAAATCTTATGAGGGATTTTTCAACGCATTCCCGAATCACAAACGGGCGGATGACGCGCATTTCTTCCTCGCTCAAGCGCAGGCGGGGCAGGAGCAATGGGATGCGGCCATCAAAAGCCACCTTGCGGTGGGCGACAAATCCGAATGGAAGGATGAATCCCTTTACCAATCCGCCTGGTGCGAACGCAAGGCGGGCCGAGTGGCGGATGCCCGGAAGAAATACGAGGCGTTGATTTCCAATCATCCCGAGAGTGACAAAGCACCTGACGCCAAGCTGGAATTGGCCGAGCTGGAATACGAAACCGGAAAATATAAAGAGGCCGTCGGCCGGTTGGGAAAAATTATCGAGGAGGACACCGATCGGCGGCGGTTGGCATTGGCTCAGTTTCGCCTCGGCCATTGTCATAGTCAGTTGAAGGATTGGGAAAAAGCTGACGAAGCATTTCAATCCTTTCTCACCAAAAATGCGCGTCACGAACTCACCCGCAAAGTTCGGCTCGGACTGGGGCGGGTGCAAATTGAGCAGGGCGAAGACGACGACGCGCTTCGTTCGCTGTCATCCGCAGTGCGGGGCGCGGAAGGCGATGAAGTGGGTGCGGAGGCGCAGTTTTTGCGTGGCGAAATTTACCGTGCTCAGGAAAAATTTGATGAAGCGATTGTCGAGTACGCGAAGGTGGACGCCTTTAAGCTCCACGAGCCTTGGCGGGCGGATGCGCTTTTAGGACAAGCATTGGCCCTCGAAGGCAAAGGCGATGCGGCGGAGGCCACGGAAAGATTAAATAAACTGCTCACCCAATTTCCAAACTCCAGCGCCGCTGAAAAGGCGAAGGAAAAATTGAACCCCTAATAGAAAACTAAATCGGAATGAAAACCCCCTCAACGAACTCTCACGCAACACTTCACTGGATCAGTGGGGTGCTTCTGACACTGATGGTGCTTTTGCCTTCATCCACAATTGCCGCCCAAAACAAGGCAGCCGAAGCCGCTTACGAAGGCGCGGCCGGGTTGGTGGGACTGGGTCTGTGGGAGCCGGCGGCCAAGGGATATCTCGAATATTTTAAAAAATTTCCCAAGCACGAAATGGCGGGCCACGCGCATCACGGACTTGGGCTTTGCTATTTTAATATGAAAGACTACGCGGCAGCCGCGCGGGAATTAGAAGCGGCGGCCAACAGTCGCGGACCAAATCTGCCTAATCCGGTGGGGGTGAATTTATTGTTAGGACAGGCGCTGATGAAAAAAGTGCCGGCTGATTTTGGAGATGCGGAGGACGCGTTTGAAACCAGCCTGAATTCGCTGGGCTTCTCCAAATCTGGAATCTTTAGCCGGTCTTGGGATGAGGGGAATGTTAAGAAATGGCTGGGCGAAAATAAGGATGCAGAGCGGAAGCAAATTGCGGCGGATGTGTTTCTGGGCCTAATAGAGGCGACCTATTTCCAGAGCGACTGGAAATCGGTTCTCAATAAAGCAGCCGCATTTGAAGCGTTGATTCAAAAGACCGGTGCGGAACAACGCGTGCGGGTGTTCACGGGCGAAGCCTTCGAGCGGACAGGGAATTTCAAGGCCGCCGCCGAGGCATTTGCGTTAGGCGCGAAGCTGGAAGGCAATGACGCATCAAGTGCCTTGTTTAGTTTGGGGATGATTCGCCTGAACCAACTCAAAGATTATATGGGTGCGGCGAAGGATTTTAAATCCTTCACGGTCAAATTTAGAAACAATGAAAGGCAACCGGACGCCGCCTACAATGAGGCGCTCTGCTATTTCCACAGTTATTACACTGGAAAAGACGAACACTTAATCGAAGCGGTTGATCGTTTCAATGCGTTTGCCAAGGCCAACGCCCGGCATAAGTTGGCCGATACGGCGCGGTTTTACGCGGGCAAGCTGCAGCATTCGCAGAAGCAATGGGAAGCTGCATTGGCCTCGTTGGAACCGATCCTTGGCAACAAGGAACCGGCGTTGAGCCAGTTGGTATTTCTGGTGGCCGACAGCCATCATCGCCTTCAACATTGGGACAAATCGGCAAAGTTATATATGGCGTTTGCCAAGGGAAACGAAACGGCATTAAACGCTGATGTGGCGTTGCACAACGCGGGGATGGCGTTCTCGGTTCTTGATCGACCGGATTTTGACAAAGCCATCGCGGCGTATGAATTGCTGGAACAAAAATGCCCGCGCAGTCCGACGCTACCCAGCGCGCGATTGAAGCTGGGCATCATTCATTTTAACGCCGGTCGGTTTGAAAAAGCTCAGGAGCCGCTTGATAAAATCCCGGCGCGCCATCCGCTTCGCGCCGATGCGGATTATTTTTTGGCGTGGTCGGATTTGAATAATCGAAATCCTGCCGGGGCTGCGAAACGATTTGGTCAATTGAGTGACGGATTGAAAAAATCAGCACCGGGGCACCGGCTTATCCCGCTCGCCAAATTGTATCAAGGCATCGCCGAATATGAGCGGGGCCGTTTTGGTGCAGCGGAGAAAATTCTGGCCGAATTCATCGCTGAATTTTCAGAGCACAAAATGTTTTACGAAGCCGCCTTCAACCTTGGGCAGGCGCAAATGGAATTGAAAAAGTGGGGCGACGCCATCAGGAGTTACAAGAAGGTGTCGGAGGATTCGCCTTTGCACCATCGGGCCTTATATCAATCCGGCCGAAGCAAGCGCTTTGGCGGCAAGGACGCCGAGGCGATTCCTTTCTACAAGGAGTTTTTAGAGCAATACGCGAGCCACCCAATGGCGAATGATGTGGCCTTTGAACTTGCGGAACTGGAATTTGAAAAAGGCGGCCAGAATGGCGGGGACGCCGCGGTGAATCGGCTCACGGCGTTGTTGGACAAAAAACCCAACCCGATGTTGCGCCAGAAAACTCTGTTTAAGCTGGGGATCGTGCATTTTTCGGAGAAAAACCACGAAGCTTCTGCTGAGGCATTTGAGGAAATGCTAAAGGGTCCGCCGGTGGGCTTGGCCATCGATGCCGCATGGCAAGCGGGCGAAGCGCGGCGGTTGGTGGCGATTTCGCAAGAAGGAGACGCCAGAGACAAAGAGAACAAGGCCGCACTCAAAAATTATAAATCGGCATTGAACGCCAAAGCCCCGGCGAAAGCTGGGCCGGCACGGATACAAGAACTGGCGCGATTCCAGCAACAGGCACTCATTCGAATTGGAGAAACCGAAGCCCGACTGGAACAGTGGCCGGCGTCCCAAAAATCGTACGAACAATTCATTAAGGACAATCCGAAACATGTTTTGATTCGCACGGCTTACCAAGGGCTGGGTTGGGCGATGCAGAATCAGGAAAAGTATCCGGGCGCAATTGACTCCTTGGAGAAAGCCGTGGCCGACGGTACCCGGGATGATGTGGCCGCGCGCGCGCAGTTTCTGCTCGGCGAATGTTATCTGGAGATGAAAGAGTTTGATAAGGCGATCATTGAGTTTTCCAAGGTGGAAGCGCTCTACGCATTTCCCGCCTGGCAATCCAAAGCGGCCTACGAAATGGCACAGTCCTTTTTGCGGCAGGATAATCGGGATCGCGCTCGTCAGCAATTTCAACGCTTAGTGAAAACCTACCCTGACACCCCCGCCGCCACTGCGGCCAAATCCCAACTGAAGCGCCTTAATTAGTTTTACAAATGATTCCAATGGAAATTCTTAAATCATCCTTACTCATCGGAGCGTGCTCCGCGGCCTTCCTGTTTGTCCTGCCCGGGCTTTCGGCCCAACCCAGCAACAATCCGGCAGGAGCGGGCGGAGAGACGGTGAATTCCACCCTCGTTGAGGAACAACCCGAGCAGGTGTCGATGGAAAAGAAAACTCTGTGGGAGTTGATCAAAAACGGCGGATTAATGATGTGGCCGCTGGCGCTTTTGGCTTTGTACGGTTTCTTCAAAGCGGGCGTGCAGGTGTACGTCATAATTTTATCGAATAACGAAAAACGCGATGAGACGTTAATGGCGCATTTGAATCCGCACGTGATGCCCTTTGATGATTTGAAAAGCGAAATCGAATCAGACATCAGTCAGCGCCCGCAAGGGGCTTTTCCAAAAATATGCCAGGCGGCGCTGGCGCGACTTTATGAAGGCGAAGGGGCGGTGGAAGATGCCTTGACCCGCGAAGGCTCAATGCAGATGGGCCGCCTCAAGCGCGGCTTGAAGCCCCTGCAAAGCGTGGTTACTGTGGCGCCGTTGCTGGGGTTAATGGGCACGGTGTACGGAATGATCGCTTCCTTCCAAAGCCTGGGCGCGGCAGGGGACAAAGTGGAGATTTTGTCCAAGGGCATTTACGAGGCCCTGGTCACCACTGCAGCGGGGCTGACGATTGCTATTCCGTTCCTGTTTATTTACCAATGGCTCAACCATCGGGTGGATGAAATTGGCGAAAATTTAAATCGACAAGCGGAGGCTTTCTTGGGAAAATTCTATCCCTTTGGAGGAGGAGATACGCCGGAACAGGACATCCAAGAAAGTTCGCAGACGGACTCGGGCTTCGATAATGAAGCGGAGGCAACTGCGGAAACCGAACCCTTGGTGACAGACATAAACGTGAAATGAAGTTAATTGCGCCACAGGAAGAATCAGAATCGCGGGTCGATGTCGCTCCGTTGATCGACATTCTGTTCACGCTGATTATTTTCTTTTTGGTCACCTCCACTTTTGAGAAAGAGGAGAAGGAAGAGAAAGTCCAACTGCCGCGTCACGGAGGATCGTCCTTAACAAGCAAAGAGCGCCCCTATTACATCAATGTCCTGCAGGACGGATCCTATCGCGTGCAGGGGGAGACTGTGGATTTGGATCACCTCCGTGTGAAACTCATTGACCGGTTCAAGGAAAAGCCCGAGCAACGGGTAGTGATTCGCGGTGACGCCAAGGCCTTTCACGGCCAAACGACTGCCGCTCTCGCCGCCGCCGGCCAAGCGGGGTTTCCTTCCGCGAATATTGCCTGGGATACCAGCCCCATCGAGTAACCGAAACATACCGACCCAACTCCGCTAATGAAAATTCGATTCAAAGGAATTTTGGAACTCATCGAATGGGGGTTTGAATCCTTGGCCGATCGGCTCGGCATCAAGCGGCGGCACATCATGTTTGGGTTGCTCGTCCTGCTAATTTCCGCGCTGTTCACCGGTTGGTACATTTATGAAAAAGATTGGTTCATTGAAGGCAAACGCAAAGCCGGTCGCAGCGAACAGCAATTGACCATTTCCCTCAATGGCGAGGATTCCGCCGTCCAGGAAATGAGCGAGGAAATTCGAGACTCCATTCTTGAGACGCCGATGGCCTCCGCCTCTGCCTCGCAAGCGGCCGCCCAATCCTCCGCCAATATGAATGCCGCGCGGAGCAACCCCAACAGCGCATCTTCGCAATCCGCCTCCGCCAGCGGCGCCCAATCCTCCTCCGCCGCCAGTGCGGCGGGATCGAGCAGTTCCTTTTCGCCCTCGGTTACCACGCCCAATGCCTCGGTGCAGAGCGGCCAAGCCCGCGCGCAAAACAGCCAAAGTATGACCCAAGCTTCCGCGCAATCCGCGGCTCCATCCGCATCCACGATGAGTGCTGCCCGCAGTAACCCGCAAAGTTCCGCCGCGCAATCCGCAGCCGCCCAAAGCGCGGCTGCGCCCGGTTCGCCCGCCGCCGCGGGTGCGAGTAGTGCCTTGGCACCCTCCGTTTCGCAGGCGGCCAACTCCACGGTGCAATCCAGTCAGCCAAGGGCTGAGTCCAGCCAAACGATGAGTGCGGCATCCGCGCAATCGATGGCGCAGATGGCGCAATCTGCAAGCGGAATGAGCGCCGCCCGCAGCGCGCCTTCAACTGCGGCCGCGCAGTCCGCTTCCGCCAATAGCGCGAATTCGCCCACTTCAGTGAGTGCCTCGGGCGCGAGCAGTGCTTTATCGCCCTCCAGCCCGCGCGCAGCCACTTCCACCGTGATGACCCAACGAAGCGCCCAATCCTCGCCGGGTCAATCAATGGCTCAGGCGACCGCGCAATCGATGGCCCAATCCGCCACCGGCAGCAGCAGCTCGGCTCGCAGCGCCCCGAGTGCATCCTCAGCCGCCAACGCTTCCAGTGCACCGGCAAACAGCGCGAACATTTCCGGCACCGTGGCCGCTGCGAATTCCAGTAGCTCATTTTCCCCGCAAGTTTCCTCCAACAGTGCCTCATCCTCCAACGTGCGCAGCAGCCAAGCCCGCGCGGAATCCGGCTGGGATATGTCCAGCGCCTCTTCCTCTTCGCAGTCATTGGCCCAAGCGGCCACTGGCTCGCGCGGCACATCGCGGAACAGCCCAAGCCAAACCTCGGGCTCCGGCACCGGTTCGGCACAGGCATCCAATTCTAATTCATCGGTTAGCGGCTCTGGCACGGGTGCTTCATTTTCGCCATCAGTTTCCGGAGCCAGCGCATCCACATCCGGTGTGGCGAGTAACGGCGCGCGTTCCGAGGCAGGCCGAACGATGTCGGGCGCGTCCGGGCAATCGATGGCCCAAGCGGCCACTGGCTCGCGCGGCACATCGCGGAACAGCCCAAGCCAAACCTCGGGCTCCGGCACCGGTTCGGCACAGGCATCCAATTCTAATTCATCGGTTAGCGGCTCTGGCACGGGTGCTTCATTTTCGCCTTCGACACCGGGAGTTTCAGGAATTGGCTCTGCGCTCGGCGGTGTTAATAATAGTGGCGCGCGCGCGGAAGCTGGCCGGGGAATGGCCAGTGCCTCCGGGCAATCGATGACGGGTGTCGCAACTGGCGCGCGGGGTTCTGCAAGGAGCGGGCCATCGGGCACTTACGGCACGGGAGCCGCCGCTGGCTCGGCGCGTGGCATGCATCAAGTGGCTGGCATATCCGGCACGGGGAGCAGCCGAGCCTTTGCACCATCACTTTCCGGTTCACGGGGAAGTTCACGAGTGGTAATGGAAAGCCCCACGCCCTCAGGGATTGAAAGCAATCCTTCAGTCACGGCACCGGCGGCAGCATCCGGCGGGGGATTGACTTTGGGCGGAGACCCAACCAACACGGATCAGGTGATGGCGCAAGCGCGGATCAATTCGGTATCACAGCCGGTTCATTTTGCTGGTGCGCGGCGTCATCCGTTGCGGGCTTATGCGAGCCGCCCCAATGAATCTCAACCCTCCGCCGCACCAGTTCGCGTGGCTATGAGCGGCAACCCAGGCAGCCGCGCTTCATTTTCCCCCACGGTCACACGGACGCCACAAACGATTCCCACGTTTCAAGTGGTGAAGCCGAATCCCCAACCCGCTTTGGTGGCAAACGAACCCGGGGCTGAATTGGCCGAATTACCGCCACTGGCGAATCCGTACGAACTGCGCCTCACCCCCAAGCTGCGTGCCGACTTCGTGAAACGCCAAGGCGGTGGCCCTGAAACTGAAGCCGCCGTTGCGCTCGCACTGGAATGGCTCAAACGCAATCAAAGCAAAAATGGCTACTGGAATCATCGCTCCAGTCACACCACCGCCGCCACTGGTGCGGCGATGTTGGCCTTCCTGGGATGGGGCACCAAACACAATGAGCCCGGCCCCTATCAACAAACTCTTTCGCGCGCCATTGACTGGATGTTGAGCGTCGAGAAAAACGGCGATCTGCGCTATCGCGGAAATATGTACGACCACGGCATCGCCTCGATTGCCCTGATGGAAGCATACAACCTGACCAAAGACGAACGCCTACGCGCGCCAGCCGAGCGCATTCTTGAATTCACCCTCAAGGCACAAAACCCAACGTCCGGCGGTTGGCGCTATAAACCCCACCGCGAAGATCCCAGTGAAAAGGGCGACCTCTCCATTAGCGGTTGGCAAATGATGATCCTGAAAAGCGCGCGATTGGGCGGGATGAAAGTTCCTGAAGAAGCCTTCACGAAAGCGCGGAAATTCTTGGATGGAGTCGGCGTTGAGGGAAAAGGATTTCAATATCGCCCTGGCTGGACGCCTTCCTCAGCAATGATTGCTGAAGGATTATTTTGCGAGCAAATGCTGAGCGCCGGGGTTAAGAACGCGAAAATGGAACAGTGCCTCAACCTCATTCAGAAGCAATTGCCCAGCAACAATCGGGTGGACTATTATTATTGGTACTACGGTAGTCTGGCGATGCGTCAGGCCCAAGGTCAGGATTGGCAAAGCTGGAACGACAAGCTGAAACCCATTTTGCTCGGCAAACAAATCAAGCGCGGCAACAACCGCGGCGCCTGGGAGCCGGAAGGCAAAAACGCCACGGCCGCCGGCCGCGTGGTCACCACCGCGTTGGCGGCGCTTTCGTTGGAAGTATATTACCGCTACTTGCCGTTGTACTCGCCGGAGTTGTCCAAAGCGGATAATTAGTAACGTCCACTCAATTTATGAAATCCGGTTTCTTATTTTTAATTGGGGCCTTGGCGTGCGCTGATGCCATCACTGCGGCTGAACATTTCGAGCTGCTCTTCAACGGCAAAAATTTTGACGGCTGGCACAATGTCAATTGCGGCCCCAAAACGTGGACGATCAAGGAGGGGATGATTCATTGCACCGGTAAACCCATCGGCGAACTACGCACCACGCGCATGTACGAGAATTTCATTCTCGAGCTCGAATGGCGCCACCTCAAACCGCGCGGCAACGCCGGCATTTTTGTGTGGGCCGATGCCTATCCCGCCAAGGGCCAACCCTTCCATCGCGGCGTGGAAGTGCAGGTGCTTGAAAACAAATATGGCAACACCCGTGGCTACACCACCCACGGCGACATCTTCCCAATCCACGGCGCACGCATGACGCCTGTCAACGGACGTGGTGGCCAACGCGCCTTCCCCACCGAAAACCGCAGCAAACCTTCGCCGCAATGGAACCACTACCGCATCGTGTGCAACAACGGCGACATTTCGCTCGCGGTGAACGGCAAGGTCGTCACGCGTGGCAAGGCGGCGAGTCCGCGCAAGGGTTACATCTGCCTGGAGTCTGAAGGGTCGCCCGTGCAGTTCCGCAATATGAAAATCAAGGTGTTGCCTAGCACGAACCCAAAGCCGGAGGAGATCGCCGAGGCGGAGGCGGGGTTTCATTCACTGTACACCGGCATCGATCTCGCCGGCTGGATAGGCAAAGGCTGGACCGCCAACGACTGGCGCCTCACCACCCAGGGCGGCAGTGCGCTGCGCACGGAAAAGAAATTTGCGAGTTACGAGATGTTTGCCGACTTCCGTGGCAACGGAAAAGAAGCGCCGTTTGAATTGCCCAACGTCGGCGCATTGGGCGAGATGAAAAACCTCTCGAAGGGTTGGAATCGCGTGCGAGTCACCCGCCGCCCGGGTTCGAACACCATCGAGCTGAACGGCAAGGTGGTCGTTCACGAGAAAATTTGCGAGAGCGGGCCGTTAAAGCCTGCCCCGTTTATTCTCAACCCCAAGGAGCCAACGCAGTTCGCCAATATCTTCGTGAAGGAGTTGAAATAACTTTTTTAACCACAGAGGGAAAAATCTCTGTGGTCTCTGTGCCTCTGTGGTGAATTGGTTTAAACCCCTTTCGGCGTCCCCCAGTGCTCGCGATACTCCCGCCGCACGAGCTTGTCCGCCTTGGCATTCTCCACCATCTGTTCCTTCTTCGGATCGAAATGCAGCATTTCTTCCGTCCTAATGGCGATGTTGCCCAGGTGGCAGAGGCTTGAGGAAAGGTGCCCAATCTCAATGTCCGCGCGCGGCTTTTTCCCTTCGCGAATGCACGCGAGAAAATTGAGATGATGCCCGCCCAAGTTCGGCCCGCCGCCGCCTTCCTTCACCAAGCGGTTGCGCTCGGCGTACATCTTCCAGCCTTCCTTCTTGCCCAGCACCATCATTCCCTTCGTGCCGTAAAACACATTCCCGTTCTCCATGCCCTGCTGCTTGTACGGCGACCAAATGCGCATCTCAAAAATCAACTGCTTGGTCCGCCCGTCCTTGTCCGGCTCGTACTCGAACAGGCAGTTTTGGGTGTCCGGCCATTGCATGTCGTCATTGAAAACATACTTGCCGCCCATCGCGCAAATCCGTGACGGGTGCGTGTCCACGCCCAGCCCCCAGCGGGCGAGGTCGATGTCGTGCACGCCATCATTGCCCATGTCGCCCGTACCAAAGTCATGCCACCAACGCCAAATGCCGTGCAGCATGTTCGGCCGAAACGCCACCTTCGGCGCCGGCCCGAGCCACGTGTCGAAGTCCAGCTGCGCGGGCGGCGTGCCGGGCTTGCTTTTGCCAATGCTGCCGCGCCGTTGGCTGTTCCACGCCTTGGCCACGAGCACCTCGCCAATCGCGCCGTCATTCAACAACTCCATCGCCTCGCGAATGCCCTCGGAGCTGCGCGTCTGGGTGCCCACCTGCACGACGCGATTGTTGCGTCGCGCGGCTTCCACCATCAGCCGACCTTCGCGCAGATTGTGGCTGGCGGGTTTTTCGACGTACACGTGCTTGCCCGCGTCGCAGGCGAGGATGGTTGCCGGCGCGTGCCAATGATCCGGCGTGGCAATCCAAACCGCGTCCACCGCTTTGTCCTCGAAGATTCGCCGCATGTCGCCCACTGCCTTGGGCGCCTTGCCCTTGGCTTTTTCAACGGTTGCCTTTGCGCGCGCAGTCCGCCGCTCGTCCACATCGCACACGTAGGCGATGTTCACCGCGCGGTTGTGGCTTAAGGTGCCCAAGTGCGCGTTGCCCATCCCGCCCGGGCCGATGATGCCGACGGTGATTTTTTCGTTGGCCCCGACTGCGCGGGCCGCCAGCGGCAGCGACAGGGCGGCGGCGGAGGAGGATTGGATGAATTTGCGTCGGGTGGGAGATTTCATTTTTGTAAATTTCCAATGACCAAAACCCAATATCCAAGGAACCCTCAATTCCCAAACCCCAAGGTCATTGGGATTTGGTCATTCCTTGGGTTTTTTCATTTCTTTTTCAGCACACTCACCTTGTCTGCTGTCGGGAAACTATTGGGGATCTTCGTCGTCACTTTTCCCGTGGCGAGCCATTCGCAGGCGCGGTTGAGCGTGGTGATGAAGCCGACGCATTGGAGCGACACGCCGTTCTCGTGTCCCATCGGGGTGTGGAAAATTTTGCCTTTGCCGTAATCCAGCACCATCATCATCGGTTCGTGGCGTTTGCTTTTGGTGCTCCATGCGGTGGCCAGCACCTGCATGTTATCAGCCGGGCCCCGCAGGGAATCGTAGAGTTCATCCTGTGCGTGCTTCCATTCGGCGGGCATTCCATTTGTGACCGGATGCTTGGCGTCGCGGATTTTAATGGTGAATTCGTGCTGTGCACCGTGGCTGCCGCCGCGGCCTTTCTGAGTGTCGCGCACAAGTTTTTCTGTTTCGTCGTAGTAGACGTATGGGCCGTGTTTTTCAGTGCGTCCGCCCCAACCACCGAGGCCGATCATCTTGTTATACTCAAGCCAATTGGGGAATGAATTGTTTGCCGCGTGCACGCAAATGAAACGACCGCCTTCACGCATGTATTTCTCAAACGCCGCCATTACGGGCTTCGGCCATTCTTGCCCGTTGTAATTGCTGATCACGACGTCATATTTTTCAAACGCCGGATTCCATTGATTCCAGGCTTTGGCGTTCAGTTCATTAGCCGCTTTTTGTGCCTTGGCGCGTTGTTCTTTAGTCAGATTGCGCGGAGGGTTTACGCGTTGGGGTGAGGTGGAAACGGCAACGGTGTACATGCCGGTTTTTTCAAGCTGCCCCTTCATGAACGGCGTCATTGCTTTCCAGTTATGATTATTCTGGCCATCGACGATGAGGATGGAAATGGCTTTGGCGTGCAGGCCAAACGAGCAAACCGCCACGGCGGCCACAAAGAGGAATCGGGAAATGAGTTTCATGCGTGCGCCAAGTGTAGGCGTCTGCGGGCCCGTGCAAAGAATTAATTGCCTCTATTTTTTTCCGGTTGCGCCAGCAGACGTTTCGCTTCATCAAGTAGGAATCTCGGAGCCATGAAGGGTTCGTAGCTGATTTCCTGCCAGCGCACTTTGCCGTGGGCGTCGATGAGGAAGGTGCCGTGCAGGGGCGTTTCTTCAAAATCATCGTAGGCGCGGTATTTTTTGAAAGTCTTCAAGGTGGGGTCGCTGAGCAGGGGGAAATTGAAATGTCGATCCTTGGCGTCGTAGCCGATAAAGGTGTCGCGTAATCCAGTCGGAGTATCGGTGCTGATGGCGAGCAGCGTGATGCCTTGTTTTTCAAACTCCGCCGCCACGGGGTCAAAGGCATTGAGTTGATCCATACAATGCACGCAGCCTTTGCCGAGATAAAAAATCAGCACCACCGGTTTGCCTTGCAGCGCGCCGAGGGAAAATTTTTGTTGATTGCGATCTTTGAGTGACCACTGCGGCGCAGGGAAAGGTTGCCAGCGAAAGGGGCCGAGGTCGTCAAGGTTTGGCCGCAAGCCGACATCTTGGGCGGTGGGCTGTGCCTTGCGCCAATCGGCGGGGTGGCCGAGGGATTTGGCCAAGGGCGCGAGGCGGGCGAAGCATTCCACATCCAAATCGAGTTCCGGCGCAACGCGACGCAGGTGTTCGAAGGCGGCCTTGGCCTCGGCGGGTTTATTGGTCATGTGAAGCAGGTAGGTTTGCACGGCCAGCGGGCGGGCTTGTTCTGCGCCGGATTTGACCGCCGCGGCGGCTGATTTCAAAGCAGCCTCGGTGTCGCCTGTGTGAAATTGCAGAAGCGCTTTGCGGTCGCCACGGATGTCCGATGCTTTTTCCAGAAAACTTTTGGCGGCGGCTTGCTCGCCCTTTGCCAGCGCGCGGTACATTTTGGCTTCGGCAATGCCTCGGGTGAGCGTGTTGATGGCGGTGTTGTACGGGCGTTCGGCGTCGCTTTTGGCTTTGCGAATTTCACTGTCTTTTTTCTTGGCAGCTTTGGCTTTGGATTCTGCGGCAGTGCCAGCTTTGGTTTTTCCGGTCTGTTGCGTGGTGAGTAATTTTTCCATTTGGACTAAAAGCGCTTCACTTTCGGCAGGGTTGCCCGTGTTGATATGGGCGGAGGCAAGGAGTCGCCAGTACTTGGCTTGGTCGGCGGCGGTTTTACCGGGTTGCAGGTAATGGGTGTCTTTGAGCGCGATGATTTCGTTCCAAAGTTCGTAATTGATGAGAAGCGTGTTGAGGTGGCGTTTGCCGTAGGTGTAGCTGCCTCGGGAGGAAACGGTCCACGTGCCATTGGTTTTAACGGAAGGGAGGCGCGGCAATTCGATCATGTTTTTGGCCATGGTGATCCCGTGCCGCACGCGGCCGGCGTGGCCAAGATTGCGGGTGAGCCATTCGTTGTTATGGGCGAAGTTGTGGATGCGGTCGGGCATCACGCGGTCGCGCATCATTTGGGCGTGGTCCACACGGGCGCTGGCTTCCTGTTGCCACGCGGCGTCGTTATAGCGTTTGAGGCGCGAGAGGATGTGGCCGGGCATGTGCCACATATGAGCGATACCGGGCGCGGCTTGGCCGCAGAGGCCGATCGAGGGCACGGCACGTTTGGGATCTTTATAGTCCCAAAGATGAATCCGATAATGATGGCAGGGGTGGTTGGGGTTTTTGGCGAGGACTTTTGCGATTTGTTTTTCAATCGCCTCGGTATTTTTTTTGAAACGGGAATCGTGGTACATTCGCAGCGCGAGAAATGCCTGAGCTTCAAGGTCATCAGGGAATTTGGCGGCGAGTGCTTGAGCGGATTTTAGTAGACCGGCCTTGCGTTTTTTGGAATCGGATTCGTTTTGATATGCGGCCATCGCGTCGATCCACATTTGTTCGCGTTCGCTCACGCGGCTCTTGCCAGCCACAGCTTTGGCAATGAGCGGCTTGGAGCGGGTCCGGTTTCCCGCGTTGGCCATCGTGATGCCCCAGTAGGCCATCGGATGGCCGGGATCTAGTTTGAGTACTTGGCGGAATGAACGTTCGGCTTCGTGATACCAAAAGCCGTGAATCTGTCCCACGCCTTGGTTGAAAAATTTCTGCGCTTTGGGTGAATCCGTGGTGATGGGAAATGTAACGTTGCTGGTGGTGCCCATCAAATACGCGGCTTGGCGCGGTCCTTTGTTGAGCTCCGTGCCGTGGCTGGAATGCCCCGCAGGCGGCCCCGATGGGTCGAAAGTGTATTCGGCCTGTTCAATGACCGGCGACGAAGGGGTGGAACACCCTGCGGCAATGAGTGCCGCAATCGGGAAAAAGTGTTTAATCGTTTGCATCTTTATAAGGTTAACCCCGTGGTTTCATCAAATTCGTAGAGCAAATTGAGGCTTTGGACGGCTTGGCCGCTGGCACCCTTCACTAGATTGTCGAGGGCGCTTGTCATAATGAGGCGTCCGGTGCGGCGATCGAGGCGGAAGGCGAGGTCGAGGTAATTGGTGTGGGCGACGTTTTTGGTGTCGGGCAACAGGTCGGGCGGGAGGAGCCGCACGAAAGGTTCGTCGCCATAAGCGGTGGCGAGGCAATCAGTGATTTGTTCGGCCAGCGCGGTTTCTTCCGCTTCGGTTTCAAATTTTGGGGTGGGAGCCAAGTAGAGCGTGGTGAGGATACCGCGATTGATGGGGATGAGATGCGGGGAAAACTGAAGGGTAACTTTCGCTTCGGCGGCGAGCGAAAGTTCCTGTTCAATTTCTGATAGGTGCCGGTGTTTTGGGATGCCGTAGGGCCGCGCGCTTTCGTTGCACTCGGTGTACATAAAATTCGCGCTGACATTTCGGCCGGCTCCGCTGACACCGCTGAGGCTGTCGGCGATAATGCCGGTGGGTTTAATGATCCCCGCGCGCAGCAAGGGCACGGTGGGCAGCAAAATACTGGTGGGATAACAACCGGGCGAGGCGATGAGTTGGGCGTTGCGAATGGCGGCGCGGTGCAGCTCGGGCAGGCCGTAAACCGATTGCTCCAAGAGCGCGGGTTCGGGGTGTTTGTTGCCGTAAAATTCCTCGTACACGGCGGCATCACTCAACCGAAAATCAGCGGAGAGATCGATGACCTTCGTGCCCGCCGCGAGGAGTGGCTTGGCGAAATCCACTGCCACGCCGTGGGGCAGGGCGAGGAACACCACTTCGGCAGTCTCCGCCAGCGTTTCCACATTTGGCTCGATGAATTGCAGCGAGTCGGCCACGGCATTGCCGGCGAAGCGTGGAAAGATCGCGGACAAGGGTTGCCCGGCGTATTGGCGTGAGGTGACGGCGGCGAGTTCTGCGCGCGGATGGCCGAGCAGCAGCCGCACGAGCTCTTCGCCCGAATAGCCGGAGGCGCCCACAATGGCGGTTTTTACTGTTTGAGCTGCGCTCATATCGATTGTGTTGTGCGTTTTTTTGAGGGCAATTGAAATCAAAAATTGAAAACAAAAACCCCGCCGACGAACCAGCGGATAAAAAAAGAACCCCCGCTGTTGAACCAGCGGGGGTTGCGAAAGCGTTTTTGAGTTTAGCGTTTGCTGAACTGGAAGTGCTTGCGCGCACCGGGCTGGCCGGGTTTTTTGCGCTCGCGCACGCGGGAGTCGCGATGCAACAAGCCCTCGGCCTTGAGGGTGGGGCGCAGCTCAGCGTCGTACTCCAGCAGCGCGCGGGAGATGCCCAGCCGCACGGCATCGGCTTGACCGGCTTGGCCGCCGCCTTGGACGTTTACGCGCACATCAAATTTTTCAACATTCTCCGTGGCCACAAAGGGCTCGCCCACAATGAGACGGTGCGATTCGACAGGGAAATAATTGTCAAACGCGCGACGGTTGACGGTGATGGTTCCGTTGCCGGGTTTGATTCGCACGCGGGCGGTCGCTGCTTTGCGACGGCCGGTGCCGAGGAATTCTCCAGTGATTGCGTCAGGCATCTTAATTTAAAGTCATCGGTTCAGGGTTTTGTGCGGCGTGCGGATGTTCGCTGCCTTTAAACACCTTCAACTTGGTGAGCATCTTCGAGCCCAGTCGGTTGCGGGGGAGCATGCCTTTTACTGCAGCCATGATGATGCGTTCGGGGTGTTTGGTGCGCATTTCTGCAAAGGGGATGCGCTTGAGCCCGCCGCGCCAGCCGCTGTAACGCTGGTATTCTTTGGCGTCTTCTTTGTTGCCGGTCACCTTGATTTTCTCAGCGTTGATAACGATGACAAAATCGCCGGCATCAAGATGGGGCGTGTACGTGGGTTTATTGCGACCCCGCAGAACGTTGGCGATCTTCTCGGCGAGGCGCCCAAGCACCAGTCCTTCGGCATCCACCACGTGCCAGCCACGCGTTTGCATATCTATTTTTGGTAAAAAAGTCTTCATTTCTATGATCGAAGGGGCGAGGAAAATACCAGAAAACACTGGCGGGTCAACAGGTTTCTGGTGGTTTTATACGTTTTTTTCTGCAGCTAATTCAGCGGCAGCAGCGATTTTGGCTGCTTTTGCTTCTTTTGCAGCTTCCGATTTGGCTTTGGATTCGGCTAGTTCTTCGGGGGTCATGATGCGTGGTTTGGCAAATTTTTCAAACCGGTTGTAGCGCCGCAGTAAATCCGGCAGTTTTTGCAGGGCCAATAACTGGCGTTTCATTTGTTTATCCGGCTGGGCGGGGGTGCCCCACCATTTGCCGCCATCATTGATATCACGCATCACGCCGCTCTGCGCAGCAATGGTTACGTGATTGCCAATCCGCAAATGCCCTGCGATTCCCACTTGCCCAGCGATCGTACAGTAATCGCCCAACTTGGTGCTGCCCGCGATGCCGGCTTGGGCGACGACGAGGCAGTTTTCACCGGTACTTACGTTGTGAGCAATTTGCACGAGGTTATCAATTTTGGTGCCTTTGCCAATGTGAGTGGGGCCGAGCGCACCGCGGTCAATGGTGACATTCGCGCCAATCTCCACATCGTCGTCAATCACCACGTTGCCGATTTGCGGTACCTTTAAATGTTTGCCACCTTCCTGCACGTAGCCAAAGCCGTCACTGCCGATGATGGTGCCGGCGTGAATCCGCACGCGATCGCCCAGCTCGGTGCGTGGGTAAAGTGAGACATTATGAAAAATTGCGCAGTCTTCGCCAATGATGCAGTTTTCATCCACATAATTGTTGCCGTGCAAAACGGTCCGTGCGCCGATTTTTGCGTCGTCGCCGATGATGACGTGCGCGCCTACACACGCCTCGGGGTGAACCTCGGCTTTTTCGGAAATGATGGCGGAAGGATGGATGCCGGTGGGCGGGCCGGGCTCGGGATAAAAGAGCGGCACGACTTTTGCAAAGGCAATGCGTGCACTGGGCACGCGGATGAGCACTTTGCGCTCGGAGGTGAAGTTTTTATCAATGATGATCGCGCTGGCAGCGCTTTGTTCAGCGCGCTCGAAGAAGGTGCGGTTCTCGGCGAAGGTGAGGTCGCCGGCGCGTGCGCGGTCGGCGGCTTGAAATCCGGTGAGTGGCATGGTGCGGTCGCCCAGCACGTTGCCGCCCAGTTTTGCAGCGATATCTCCCGCTGTGAAGAGCATGGCGAAAGCCTTTCTGTTTGGTTAATGTTGTGGCGCTAAAACGCCTAACGGGTGGTGATGATACCGTTATTTTCGCCGAGTACAATCACATTCGGTTTCCAGTCGGCTACTTCCGCATTATCCACGTTGGCGAAGGACATGATCGTAAGGCGATCGCCCATCTTGCCGAGGTGCGCTGTGGCGCCATTGAGAATGATCGCGCCGCTGCCCGCTTCGCCCGCGATGGCGTAGGTTTCAAAGCGTTCGCCATTGGCGAGGTTTCCGCAGAGCACTCGCTCGTACTGGCGAAGGCCCACGCGATCCATCAACTCGCGGTCGATGGTGATGCTACCCTCGTAATTCACGTTGGCATCGGTCACCGCTGCGCGGTGGATTTTCGATTTGAGCAGTTGGATTTGCATGGTCACACAAGGTCAAACACCGTTGACTTGGCGAAGGGCGGTCAATATAAAGGCCGCGCAACCGGTTACAATCTCTTTTCGTGTAATCACCCAAAAAATTATGAGCAGAAAAATTCGTTACGGAATGGTTGGCGGCGGTCGCGGCGCGTTTATTGGCGCGGTGCACCGGATTGCCGCGAACATAGACGGCCAAATGGAACTCGTGTGCGGCGCGTTCTCCAGCAGTCCACGCAAATCCAAAGCCAGCGGCAAAGATTTGTTCCTACCCGCCAAGCGCTGCTATGGCACGTTTGAGGAGATGATCTCCAAGGAATCCGCGCTGCCCGCTGATGAGCGGATGGATTTTGTGTCCATCGTCACGCCGAATCACATGCACTTTCCGCCCGCGAAAATGGCCTTGGAAAATGGCTTCCACGTGCTGAGCGACAAGCCCGCCACCTTCAACCTCAAGGAAGCTAAGGCGTTGGAGAAGCTCGTCAAAAAATCCAAATGCCTATACGGCCTCACGCATAATTACACCGGTTATCCGCTGGTGAAAGAAGCGCGCGATATGGTTGCCAATGGCAAGCTGGGCAAGATTCGCAAGGTGGTTGTGGAGTATCCGCAAGGCTGGCTGGCCACGCGGCTGGAATTGACCGGCCAAAAACAAGCCGGCTGGCGCACCGACCCCAAACGCAGCGGCGCCGCCGGTTGCATTGGCGACATCGGCACGCACGCGGAAAACCTCGCCGAGTATATCACCGGCCTGAAAATCAAGGAACTCGCCGCCGACCTCACTGCCTTCGTCAGCGGCCGCAAACTTGATGACGACGGCAACGTGCTGCTGCGTTTTACCGGTGGTGCCAAGGGCGTGCTACACAGCTCACAGATTTCCGTTGGCGAGGAAAATAATCTTTGCATCCGTGTTTATGGCGAACGCGGCGGCCTTGAGTGGCATCAAAACGACCCCAACAGCATGCTCCTAAAATGGCCCGACCAGCCGATGCAAGTCTACCGCACCGCCAACGGCTACCTCAGTTCCGCCGCCGCCAATGCTTCCCGCACACCGCCCTCGCATCCCGAAGGCTACCTCGAAGCATTCGCTAACATTTACGTCAACTTCGCCAACCATATTCGGGCCAAGCTCGATCGCCGCAAACTCACCAAGGACGATCCCGCGCTGGACTACCCCAAAATCAAAGACGGCATCCGGGGAATGGCCTTCATCGAAGCCGTCGTGAATTCCTCCCAAAACAACGCACGCTGGACGAAGTTGAATGTGTAGTCGGAATAACTTCCCCTTCCAAAACTACTAATAATCGACACTAATCCGCAGGAGGATTCGCATGAACACCCCAGATTCTTCAGAAGAAAATCGCGGCCAATGGGGATCCAAGCTCGGCTTCATTCTGGCCGCCGCCGGCTCCGCGGTGGGGCTTGGCAATATTTGGCGGTTCCCTTACGTCACCGGCGAAAACGGCGGCGCGGCATTTGTCTTCGTTTATCTCGCGTGCGTTTTGTTTATCGGGCTGCCATTGATGTGGGCCGAATTGGCGTTTGGCCGGCTCACGGGCAAGAACCCCGTGGATGCCTTTCGCGACACTGGGGAGGCCAAGAATGTCTGGCTCTACAAATTTGCCGGACCGGCAGTGGGCTGGCTTTGCTTGGCAGCGTGTTTCTGTGTGCTCAGTTACTACGGAGTCATTGCCGGTTGGACGATCGGTTACATTTACGACACGCTCGCGAAGGCCGGCTTGGAATTCAAATCCTTTGCCGCCAATCCCAATTGGGTGATCCCATTATTCGCCGTGTTTATTTGCGGCACGATTTATATCGTGCAAGCCGGCATCGAAAAGGGCATCGAGAAATGGTCAAAGATTCTGATGCCGCTGCTACTCACGTTGGTGTTTGTGGTCATTATCCGAAGTCTCACTTTGGAAGGTGCATCGGAAGGAGTTAAATGGTTTCTCTCGCCGGACTTTTCCGCCTTGAATGGCAAAGTCGTTCTGGCGGCGCTGGGGCAGGCGTTCTTTTCTCTGAGCGTGGGATGGGGGCTCATGATCACCTACGGCTCGTACATGCCCAAGAGCCAGAACATCGTGTCCAATGGTTTCTGGGTGGCTTTGATGGATACCGGGGTGGCACTGCTGGGCGGTTTGATGGTTATTCCGGCGGTGTTTGCACTGGGCTTTCCGGTGGATGCCGGGCCAACACTCACATTCGAAACTCTGCCCGTGGTGTTCGAGAAAATGCCCTTCGGCATTGTTGTCGGTGGTTTATTCTTTTTACTGCTCACCGTGGCTGCGCTCACCTCATCCATCTCTATGCTGGAGGTGCCCGTTTCATATTTTGTTGATGGCAAACGCGCCACCCGCAAGAAGGCGGCTATCTTGGTTGGTATCGTTGCCTTTGCGGTTGGCTTGCCCTCGGCTTTGTCGTTTGGTGGCTCAGAGACGTTTAGCAAAATCGTTACGACTGATGAATCGACCATCAAGCTTTTTGGCATCGATGGCAAGGTGGCAACGCCGCAACGAATGTCCACAGTTTTCAACGATGCAAATGCCTCGGTAGGTCCGATGAATTTTTCGGTCGTTAAACTGGAAGATTTAAAATTCGCGGTTCCAGCTTCTGAGCACAATACCACGCTGTCGATTATCGCCACGCTCAAAACCAACCAGCTGAAACACTTGAGCCATGCCGAAAGCAGCAACGGAGACTGGGTGGAATTCACGCTCGTTTCCGTGGATGGCGGCAGAAAAGCTGTGGCGGAAGTTCGCCGGGCGTTGGCGAGAAAGGACATTCGCATTCCCGAAAGTGCCGTCAGCTTGTCCCCCACTTCCGACAGTGCCAAAGCTAGAACGGATGTATCCTTTACCGTACCACACTCAAATACCAATGCAGTTTACTCTGCACTCGTCGAAAACAAAGCCGCGCTGGGCTTTGCCTCCATAGATTTGTCGACCGAGTCGACCACCTTTTTTGACATCATGGACAAATATTTTGGCACGCTTTGCCTAGTGATCATATCGTTGTCAGTCAGCCTTTATGTCGGCTGGATGATGGATTCACGGAAGATGGTGTCCGAAATGGAGCAAGGTTGTGCCGGTTTCACTAAACCCATATTTGGAAATGTGGCCCCGGCGGATATTTGGGTTTTCTTCCTGCGGATTGTGTGTCCGATTGTAATATTTGTGGTGTTGCTTGGGAAATTCGGTGTCGAAATCTTTTAGCCACCCTTAATCGGCAAAAGCCTCTTTCAAATTTTCCAAGCTTTGAGCGGCAATCACCTCCGGCCCTTCGTCGAATTTGAATACTTCTACAGACACGACGCCATCGTAGTTGACTTCCTTGAGCGCGGCGCCGATGGGCTTGAAATCTACGTCTCCAAAGCCGGGCCCTTTGAGGTTTTCGTCGTTGGCGTGGAAGTAGCCGAATTCACCGGCGCTCTCGCGGATGATTTCGGGGATCGGCTTGCCCATGGAACACATGGCTTTCACATCGAGGATCACTTTGAAATTGGGGCTCTCAAGTTGCTGCACAAACTGGATCGCCTCGGTGTGGGTGTTCACGAAATTAGTTTCGCTCGGAGCCAGGGGTTCGAAGTTGATCACCACATCGCGCTCGGCGGCATGCTTGACGCTGTCTTTGAACACGTCGGTGGCCCATTCCCACGCTTGCTCGTAGCTCACGCCTTCCATCAAGTTGCGCTGGTACGGCGAACCGACGATGATGGAGCGACCGCCGAAATCGGCGCAGCAATCCACAAGGTCCACGAAGTAACTCGCGGTCTTTTCGCGGATACTCGCGTCGGTATGGGTCATGTGCATGCCTTCGGCCTTCACGAGCACCCAGTGGATGCCGGAAATCTCGATGCCGGTTTTGGTCGCCAAATCTTTCACGCGCTGGCGTTCGGTGGCGGAGATGTCGGTGACGTAATTGGAAATCGTGAAGGGCGCAATCTCCAGGCAGTCGTAGCCGGTTTTCGCTGCGTAGGTCATAGTGTCTTCCATTGACCAGCCCTCAAAAATCTCGTTGCAGATACCGAATTTCATTGGCGCAATCTCGCCGTGTGGGCAAAGTTTTGTCCAGCAATTTTGTAATGGAAAATCATCGGCTTTTTTACACCAGTCCCGTCAACGACGCCGAGTTGTTGGCGGTAATGCTCGAAAAGCACGGCATCAACGCCCAGGAAAAAATGATCGAGCCGATGCCAGAAGGAGAAGATGAATTTAGTCGCCCGGTGGAAGTATGGGTGCCCAAAGCGGATTACGATCGCGCGCACCGACTGTTTTTCGGGGACAGCGAGGACGAGCTTTGAATGACCAAAGAATTCCCATATGCCATACGCCGATTGCCGCGGTGTGATAACCGGTCTGCTGCATCACACCCCCAAAACCTCTGGTCGTCCCATTTGACAAGATTTGGTCGGCACGACATCCTTCGGTTGGTGAAACGACTGCTTGCATGGATGTTGCTGGGGCACGGCCTGCTGATCAGTCTGACAGCGCAGCAACCGCATTGGTCCCTGCGCCCCGTCACGCGACCGGCCGTGCCGCCGGCCAAGACGACCCACGCCATTGATGCCTTCATTGGGCAACGCCTCAAGGAGGCCCGGCTCAAGCCGTCCGCGTTGGCCGACCGGCGCACGCTGATTCGTCGGCTGCATTTTAATCTGCATGGACTGCCGCCCACACCGGCGGCCGTGGAGGCGTTTGTGCGCGATCCTGATCCCAAGGCCTACGAGAATCTCGTCGATCGTCTGCTGGCCTCGCCGCATTTCGGCGAACGCTTTGCCCGGCACTGGCTGGACATTGCCCACTACGCCGACACGCACGGCTTCGAGCGCGACAAGCTCCGGCCCAACGCCTGGCGCTATCGCGATTACGTGATCGCCGCCTTCAACGCCGATAAACCGTACGCCCGTTTTCTGCAGGAACAAATCGCCGGCGACATTCTATGGCCGGACGATCCGAATGCCGTGATGGCCACCGGCTTTCTGGCGGCCGGCCCGTGGGATTTTGTGGGTCAGGTAGAAACCAAAAGCCCCATCCTGCGCCGCAGTGCCCGTGCGCTGGATCTTGATGACATGGTTACGCAGGTGATGTCCGCTACCACGGCGATGACCGTAAACTGCGCTCGGTGCCATGACCACAAACTCGACGCCATTCCGCAGGAGGATTACTACCGACTCACCGCCGTGTTTGCCGGGTTGAAGCGCGGCACGCGCAATATCAGTGACGCCGCGCTCGCGCAGCATCAAACGTGGAAACAGGCGATTCAGGACAAGCTGGACCAGGCACTGTTTGCCATCGGCGAACTGGAAGGCCGCGGCGTGGATCTGGCCGATGTGGTTGGCGGCGGCAATGGCTTTGGGACGGGACGGAAAGGCATCGGGCTGGACGCGCGCACCGGCAAAGTGCAGGAACGCCAGTTCGGCAACCTCGGCAACGTGAAGCCGGGCCACTATGCCAAGAGCACGACCGATTTTGTGGATGGCGTATTCGTCCCGGCTGAGGGCGAAACGCAAATCAGTTCTACCGGATTAAAAGCCACCGGTCTCCCCGCCAATGCCGGCAAGGCGTGGGACATGATTCGCAACGGCCCCGTGGCCAGCCAGTACTCCACAACATGGGGCGGCGTGGACTACGCGCAAGCCGGCCATTCGCTGCTCGGCCTGCACGCCAATGCCGGCATCACTTTTGACCTCGCCGCCATTCGGCAAGCCACCGGCCTGAAGGCGCTGCGCTTCAGCACGGTAGTTGGCTATGGAGGCCAGCCCGCGCCGCCCAGCGCGGAGTTTTGGGTGTTGCTCGATGGCAAACGCATGGCGCACCAACGAATCGGCCGTAACGACGCCGTGCCGGTAAAATTCAACATCCCCGCCAGCGTGCGATTTCTCACATTGATTTCGACCGATGGCGGCAACGGTTATTCCCACGACCAAATCAGCTTCGGCGACCCTCGACTGGTGCCGGTGACTCCCCGCAGGTTGACGGAAGCCGAACAACAGAAGCTGGAACGGCTCCGCCAACAAGCCGTCCAACTGGAAAAGGAACTCGCCACCCTCGGCGAGCCGCCGAAGTTTTATGGCGTGATCGCCGAGCAACCGCCGGTTGTTAAGGTGCTGCAACGCGGCAATCCCGAGGCGCCGCGCGCAGCTGCCACGCCGGGCACGCTGCGTTGGGTGGAAGAGCTCAAGCCCGACTTCGGCGATCACGACACCCCCGAAGGCAAACGCCGTGCCGCGCTCGCCAAGTGGATCACCCATCCGGATAACCCATTGACCCACCGCGTGATGGTCAATCGCCTGTGGCAATGGCATTTCGGACGCGGCTTAGTGGAGACGCCCAGTGATTTTGGGCGCGGCGGCCAGACGCCCTCGCATCCCGCCCTGCTCGATTGGCTGGCGGTGGAGTTGCACGCACAAAACGGTTCGCTCAAGGCCATCCACCGGCTCATCCTCACCAGCGCCGCCTACCGGCAAGTGTCCCACACCGACCACGGCACGGCCACCGATGCGGATAACCGTTTGCTCTGGCGGCAAAACCCGCGCCGACTGCAGGCCGAAGCCATGCGGGATGCCGTGCTCGCCACCAGCGGCAAACTCAACCTCAAGGCCGGCGGCCCGGGCTATCGCGACTTCAAATACACCGAGGCGTACGCCCCCATTTACCAGTACCTCACGCCGGACACTCCCGACCTCTGGCGGCGCAGCATTTATCGGTTTGTCGTCCGCACCACGCCGCATGAGTTTCTCACCACGCTTGATTGCCCGGATCCCGCCAACCTCACGCCCAAGCGCCTCACCACCACCACCCCCCTGCAGGCGCTCACGCTCAGCAACAATCCGTTTATGCTCAAGCAGGCCGGTTACTTTGCCGCGCGCTTGAAACAGCAGGCCGGCGCAAATACTGCAGATCAAATCGACCAAGCCTTCCGACTGGCCCTCGGTCGTCCGCCGGTACCGTCTGAAGCCAAGGCCGCGCTGCACACGGTCCGCGCCAAGGGGCTATTCGCGCTCTGCCACGCGCTGCTCAACGCCAATGAATTCGCCTATGTCGACTAGCTCACGCCGAGAGTTCCTCCGCCATCTGGGTGGCGGCTTCGGCCTGATGGCGCTGGGCGATCTGTTGGCACGCGCGCCGCAAGCCGTCGGCCATCACCCCGCCAAAGCCAAGGCGGTCATCCAAATTTTTTGCCCGGGCGGCATGAGTCAGGTGGATACATGGGACCACAAACCGGAGCTAGCCAAGCGCACCGGCACCCCGTTCGATCCCGGAGGTCATTTACAATTCTTTGCGTCCAAACCCGGTAATTGTCAGGGCAGCCACTGGGCGTTCCAAAAACACGGCGCCTGCGGTCGGCCCATGAGCGCGCTTTTCCCGCGGTTGGCCACCTGCGTGGACGACATGGCCTTCGTGCATTCCATGCACAGCAAATCCGCGCTGCACGGCCCGGCGATGTTCATGATGAACAGTGGCTTCATCCTGCCCGGCTTTCCCTCGATGGGCGCGTGGGTGACGTATGGGCTCGGCAGTGAGGCGGATAACCTGCCGGCATACGTCGTCCTGCCCGATCCGCGCGGTTTGCCGCCCGGCGGGGTGCTCAATTGGGGCGCCGGTTTTCTCCCCGCCAAGCAACAAGGGACCCCCATGCAAACCGCCGCAGACAAACCGCCTTTGGCTGATTTGTTTGCGCCCGAGGCCTTCAAGAATCACCCGCGCGATCATCAACTGCTCACTCTCCTCAATCGCCGTCACGCGCAGGAGCGCCCGGGCAATTCCGAGCTGGAAGCGCGCATCAAAGCTTATGAGATGGCCGCCAAGCTGCAGATGAGCGCCCCGGAAGCCACACGCATCACCGGCGAAAGTGCGGCCACCCAAAAGCTGTATCAGCTGGAAGATGCGGACATCGGCCCCTTCGGCCGCCAATGCCTGCTGGCCCGACGGTTGGTGGAGCGCGGCGTGCGGTTCGTGCAAATTTTCTGTGGCGCGGAAAACACCACTGCGCGCAAAATCCGACCCAACTGGGACAGCCACGAGGATCTCCCGCGCGATCATGGTTACTGGGGCCGCGTCCTCGATGGCGGCGCCGCCGCGCTCCTCAAGGATCTCAAGGTGCGCGGGCTACTCGATGAAACGCTCGTGATCTGCACCACCGAATTCGGCCGCCAACCCGCCGCCCAAGGCAGTAAAGGCCAAGGCCGCGACCACAATGCCGGCGCCTTCACCGCGTGGCTGGCCGGGGGCGGCATTCAGGGAGGAACAAGCTATGGTGCCACGGATGAACTTGGCTGGAAAGCGGCGGTGAACCCCACCTACTCCTACGATTTTCACGCCACCGCACTGCACCTACTCGGCATTGATCACGAACGGCTGACGTTCTACCACAACGGCATCGAGCGCCGGCTCACCGATGTGCACGGCCACGTGATCAAGGAGTTGATCGCTTAATGATCGCGCCTACGCCATCAGCGCCTTGATCGGGTGCACTTCCTCCACGCCGGTCAGGCGTTGGTCCAGTCCTTGGAACGGATACGTGAAGCGCGAGTGATCGATGCCCATCCGATCGAGGAGGGTGGCGTTCAACTCGTTGAGGTGTACGGGATCGCGAGTGATGTTGTAGCTGAAATCATCAGTAGCACCGTGGGTGATGCCGGTCTTAATGCCGGCGCCGGCGACCCACATGCAGAAGTTACGCGGATGATGATCGCGCCCGTAATTTTCGCGCGTGAGTTTGCCCTGGCAGTACACGGTGCGACCGAATTCGCCACCGAAGACCACGAGCGTGTCATCCAGCAAACCACGTTGCTTGAGATCCTTCATCAACGCGGCGGTCGGTTGATCGGTGTCCATGCACTGGTTCTTGATCTGCGCGGGCAACGAGCCGTGCTGATCCCAGCCGCGATGGAGAATCTGCACCACGCGCACGCCGCGCTCCATCAATCGCCGCGTGAGCAGCGCCGAGTGGGCGTAGGTGCCGGGCTTGGTAGCGTTCGGGCCGTACATTTCCAAAGTGGCCTTACTCTCGCCGCTAAGATCGGTGAGGTCCGGCACGCTTGACTGCATACGAAAGGCCATCTCGTATTGCGCAATGCGCGTTTGCGTCTCGGGATCGCCAAAGCGTTCGAAGGTCTTTTGGTTCAACTGACCGAGCGCATCCAGCATCGTACGCCGGTCGCCGGGATTCACGCCGGGAGGATTTTTTACGTACAACACCGGATCACCACTGCCGCGCAGTTTCACGCCATCGTACTTGGACGCCAGAAAACCGCTGGACCACATGCGCGTGAAGAGCGCCTGACTGGGATTCTTGACGGTGGGCGTAAACACCACGAACGCCGGTAGGTTTTGGCAATCACTGCCGAGCCCATAGCTGAGCCAGGAACCGAGGCTGGGTTTGCCGGGCACCTCGCTGCCGGTCATCGCAAAGGTGCAAGCCGGATCGTGATTGATCGCCTCGGTGTGCACGGAACGAATCATCGTGATGTCGTCCGCAATGGTTTTCATGTGCGGCAACAGCTCGCTCATCTCAATGCCCGACTGGCCGCACCGCTCGAACTTGAATTTGCTCGGGGCCACCGGAAACCGCTTTTGGCCACTGGTCATCGTGGTGATGCGCTGGCCGTTGCGGATGGAGTCCGGCAGGTCCTGATCGAAATGATCGGTCAGTCGCGGTTTATGATCGAAGAGATCAATCTGCGACGGCGCGCCGTTCATGTGCAGGTAGATCAGCCGCTTAGCCTTGGGCGCAAAATGTGGCAGGTCGGGCAGGGCCGGATGCATGTCCTCACCGGCCCCGGTCTGGGCGCCCCACGCGCGTTGGCCAAGCATGGAGGCCAACGCGATGCCGCCCACCTTGAGGCCGGCGCCCTGGAAAAATTGCCGGCGGTTCTGCAGTTGGAAAAATTCGTTTGCGGGATTCATGTCAGTTTTTGTTCACGACCTCGTCGAGGTTTAAAAGGAGATTAGCCACCAGCGTCCACGCCGCGAGATCCACAGGCGCGAGTTCGGGGTCGGCCTTGCTTTCGCCAAAGGCAATGAGTTGCTTCGCCGCCTCGGTGTCCTTGGCAAAGCGCGCGCGATGACCAGCCAGTACGTTGGTGATGATCTGGGTCTCTGCCGCGGCGGGATGCCGGGCCGTCGCCACGCGCCACGCCCAGCGGACGCGGGCATCGGCGTCCTCGCCGCCTTCCTTGAGAATGCGCTGGGCCAGATTGCGCGCCGCCTCAACATGCTGCACATCATTCATCAGCTGCAACGCCTGCATCGGCGTGTTGCTCCGGCCGCGTGCGGCGCAGCTTTGCTCGCGATTCGGGCCATCAAAGCTGGACATAAAAGGCGGCGGCGCAGTGCGCTTGAGGAAGGTGTAGATGCTGCGGCGATACAGTTCGTCGCCCGTGCCCTGCTTGTAGTTGCGCGTGTTGCTACTGGCAAACCCGACCGGCTCCCAGATGTTGGGCGGCTGATAAGGATTCACCCCGCGTCCGCCGAGCGTGGGCACCATCAATCCACTGAGGCTCAGCACCTGATCGCGCAACACCTCGGCATCCAGCCGATGCCGCGGGCCACGGGCCAGCAGACGGTTTTCCGGATCCTTCTCCAGCAACGCCGGCGTGACGGCGGAGCGTTGGCGGTAGGCGTGGCTGGTGAGCAGTCGCGTGATCAGCCGTTGCATATCCCAGTCGTCCTCAACGAATTGCACGGCCAACCAATCGAGCAACTCGGGATGGCTCGGAAGATCGCCCTGCGTGCCAAAGTCCGCGCTCGTTTTCACAAGGCCTGTGCCAAAGAACTGCTGCCACATGCGGTTCACCGCCACGCGCGCGGTGAGCGGATGCTGACCGCTGACCAGCCAGTTGGCGAAATCCAGCCGGTTGTAATCGCGATCCTTCGGCTTGGCCGGCAGCGACGGCAGGAAAGCCGGCACATTGCGACTGACCTTTTCCCCGCGGACATTGTATTGGCCGCGAACCATCACGTAGCTCTGGCGTGGCTTGGGCAGGTCCGCCATCACGAAGGTGATCGCAGTATTCTTGCTGATAGCCTCCATCTCGCCCGCGAGCGCGGCCTTTTCATTTTTCAAATCCGCCAAGGCCTTTGGCGGATTGGCGTACACGCGCTCGACCCATAACAGGAAGGCTTCCTTCTGCTCGGCCTCCGTCCACTTGTCCGGTGTCTTGCCGCGCAACCGGCGCCACACCGCATCGGGCAAATCCTTTTTGCGGACGTTTTCCGGCTGCGCTTTCCACGTCGTCCATGAGAACGCAGGATCGCCCACTGGATCGGTGACGGACGCTACGCCTGCCTTGTCCCAGTACACTTTACCGGCGAATTGTGTGAACGCCCAACCGTTCAGTTTCGCGCCCGGCTTCAGCCCCACTTTGGCGGCGTCCACCTCCAAGCGCACCCACTTGCCCACCTCCGGCAGATCGCCGAGGCGTTGGCGGCTGACCGATTTGTCCGTGCCCCACTCGATCTTGTTTTCGCCCCAGTACGCGCGATGCTCCCAAGTGCCGTCATTGAATTGCAGCATGATCTGCTTGGGCGGATTGAGCGTATCCAGATACACGTGCGCGAACAGTTTCATGCCTTTCTCAACGATCAACGGCGGGTTGGCGCCGGTGAAGAAATGCTGACTCAACCCTGCCGCCTCGCGCACCGTCGCCTTGCTGCCGCTGAACACCGGCTCCGGGTTGCTCACGAATTTCCACGGCGTATTGCCCTGCGCCGCGCCTTTCGCAGGCACGGCATCCTCGATCCACACATTCTCTTTGACGATCGGCGAGGGCGGCACGTCGAGCTGCGCGGGATCAATATAAGCCACCTTCAATGCCGCTTCGCTAATGCGTTTCTCCATCGCCTCAATTTTCTTTTCCAATGCCGCGAGCTTTTCCTGATCGCCCGGACGCGGCACGCGCAGGATCGGCGGCGTGTCCTTTTTATTGCCGTCCATCGCCGGATCGGCCGCACTGTGGAAGAAGGAGTACATCGAGTAAAATTCCTTGGTCGAAAGTGGATCAAACTTGTGATCGTGGCACACCGCGCAACCAGCCGTGAGACCCATCCACACCTCCACCGCCGTTGAGGTGCGATCGACCGCGTACCGGTAAATCCATTCCTCCCCGATGCTTCCGCCCTCGCTGGTGCTTACATTGCAGCGGTTGAAGCCCGAGGCAATCTTCTGGTCCAACGTCGGTTCCGGCAACAAATCCCCGGCCAACTGCCAGCGCGTAAAATCATCGAACTTGATGTTCTGATTGAACGCCCGCACCACCCAATCGCGGTACGGCCACATGGACCGTTCGTTGTCGAGGTGCAGCCCGTGCGTGTCCGCATACCGCGCGAGGTCGAGCCAATACCGCGCCATGTGCTCGCCATAAGCCGGCCGCTTCATGAGACCGCTGATCAACCGCTCCAGCTTGTCCGGCGATTTGTCTGCGAGAAAAGCATCAACCTCCTTGGGCGTGGGCGGCAATCCCGTCAGATCCAAAAACACGCGCCGCACCAACGTCTCCGGCGTGGCCAAGGGCGCGGGTTTCAGACCTTCCCGAGTCAGACGCTGTTGCAAAAATGCATCAATCGGATTCGGCGCGCCTTTCGGTGCCGCCGGTTTCTTCGGCGCAATGAAAGCCCAGTGCTCCTCGTACTTGGCCCCCTGCTCGATCCATGTTTTGAGCGTTTGTTTCTCTTCGAGCGTGAGGAATTTTTTCGTTTTCAGCGGCGGCATCACTTCATCCGAATCCGTTGAATTAATCCGCGCCCACAATTCACTTTCCGAAACATTCCCCGGCACAATCGCTGCCGCTCCATTTTTGGATGCAAACGCGCCGTCCGCAGTGTCCAGCCGCAGCTTACCCTTCCGCTTCTTCGCATCCTGCCCGTGACACGAGAAACAGTTTTTCGACAAAATCGCCCGCACATCGCGGTTAAACTCCACCGGTGCGGCCCACGCGCAGCTCGCCGCCAAGCACAAAACCATCGCCTGTCTAATACTGTTCATGCCAAAAGAATAATCCGTTTTCAGATTCAATCAAGCTTTCCAAGGGAGACGTATTGGTTTCGACGATTGTTCAAATTAACCACAGAGACACAGAGAGCACAGAGGAGAAAAAACGGACTCGCAAGTTCACCCTTTCAGTGCGCCTCAATGGAGGGACGAGCTTGCGAATCCGCGACCTGAACATCTCATGCTCTCTGTGGTAAAAAATTACCTCAACAATTCCTCCGCATGCTTGCGGGCGGCGGTGGATTGGCCGCCGAGCATTCGGGCGAGTTCGTCGACGCGGGCTTGGGCGTTGAGGGGGGTGATGTTGGATTCGGTGCGGCCGTCGATGACGGCTTTGCTGACGACGTAATGGGCCTGCGCCGCGGCCGCAACCGGCGCTAGGTGCGTGATGCAGAGGACTTGACGTTGGTCAGCAATTTGTCGCATGCGTTCGCCGACGGCATGGGCGGTTTCGCCGCCGACATTGGCGTCGACTTCGTCGAAGATCAAAACGGGAATGGAATCTTCAGCGGCGAGCACGGTCTTGAGCGCCAGCATCACGCGGGCGAGTTCGCCGGAGGAGGCAATGGCTCGCAACGGACGGGCAGGTTCGCCGGGGTTGGGCGCGAATTGAAACTCCACGGTGTCCAGCCCGGAGGCCTTGACCTCGGCGGGGCGATCGGTGGAACTGAGCGCGACATCGAGCTGGCTTTGGGCAAAGCCGAGGTCGTTGAGATGGGAGGTGACGGCCTTGGTCAGCTTGGGGATGAGCTTCTGGCGTTGGGCGGATAGTTTTTGGCCGCTTTGGATGAGGTTGGTCTCAAGTGAATTCAACTCGGCATTCAGCCGCGCCAATTCCTCATCGCGGCTCTCGAGCGTGGCGAGCTTCTGCGCGGCTTCTTCGCCGAAGGTATTTACCGCCTCGATGCTGCCGCCGTACTTGCGCTTGAGCGATTGCGCGAGGTTGACGCGTTCCTCTAGCGAGGCGAGTTGGGCGGGATCAATGTCCACGCGATCGGCATAAACGGTCAGGGCACTTTGCAGTTCCTGTAAATTGGCGCGGGCTTCTTCGTGCAATTCCACCAGTCCGGCAGCGCTGTCATCGACCTGCTGCAGATCGGCCAGCACCCGGCCGAGATCACCGGAACGGTCGAGCAGGGATCCTTCGTTTTCACTGACCAACTGTAAGGCGCCTTGGCATAACTCTAGCAAACGTGCGGCGTTACTGGAGCGTTGGTAATCGGCTTCGAGATTTTCCTCTTCGGCGGGGTCCAACGCGGCACCGGTGATTTCCTTGACCTGAAACCGCAGCAGATCGAGCTGTTGCGCGTAGGTGGCCTCATCGACCACGAGATCGGCCTTGGCCTGCTCAATCTCGGTGCGGCGCTGGAGCAGGGTGGTGAAGGCGGCGCGCGGTTGCTGCAGTCCGCCAAAGGCATCGAGTATGGCAAGCTGTCGCGCGGGATGCAGCAGCGACTGATGATCGTGCGGTCCGTGCATGTCCACCAGCCATTCGCCAATCCGCTTGAGCACAGCCAGAGTGGTGGCGCTACCATTGACGAACTGGCGATTGCTGCCGGCGGTCGTGAACGTGCGTTTGAGGAGCAATTGGTTTTCCTCGCAGGGTTCCAAACCGTGCTCTTCCAGAAACCTGGGCAGTGGCGCATCGAGTTGGGCTACATCGAAGTTGGCCTCGACGGTGCATTGATCAGCCTCGGCGCGGATGAGCGTACGATCGGCGCGTTCGCCCAGCACAAGATTGAGAGCACCGATGAGGATCGACTTGCCCGCGCCCGTCTCGCCACTGATGGCATTGTAGCCGGGCCCGAGCTCCAGTGTGAGATCGGTGACCAACGCCAGATTTCGAATTCGCAGCGTGTCTAACATCCGCGGGCATTGTGCCGATAAACGTGCGCGGGAAAATAAAATTGTGTTCACCGGCGCATTCGGGCATCCCTGCGGGCGCATGGCGTTTGAGTTCACATTTTTGGGGACGGGTACTTCGCAGGGGGTACCGGTGATTGGGAAGGAGTATCCGCCGGAGTTTTTGGCAAACCCCAAGAATCATCGGCTGAGGAGTTCGATTTATGTGGTCACTGATGAAGTGAAACTGGTAGTGGACACGACACCGGATTTTCGTACGCAATGTTTGCGCGAAAACATTCGCTGGCTGGACGCGGTGCTGGTGACGCATGCGCACACTGACCACATCATGGGCATGGATGATTGCCGGCGGTTTTGTGATCTCCGAAAAGGGTCGCTGCCCATTTATGCGAACGCGACGACAATGGGCCACTTGCGCCGCGTGCACGCACATTCGTTTCACGACGGCGAAATGAAGAAGGGGTATTTTAAGCCGGAACAAAATGTCGTCGACGGGCCGTTTGAAATTGGCGATCTGCGCATCACGCCGGTGGATTTGCCACACGGCGATATGGGGTCCACGGGCTATTTGTTCGAACAGGGCGGAGAGAAGAAGCTGGCTTACCTCACCGATGCCAAGGCCGTACCGAAGGAAGTGGTGCAGGCGGTAAAGGGCGTGGAGGTTGCCGTACTCGATGCCTTGCGACCGGAGGAACATTGGACCCACATGAGCACGAGAGAGGCACTAGCGGCCGCCGAACAGATTGGCCCGAGGGAAACGATTTTCACACATCTGACTCACTACTATGACCACGATATCGATCAGGCCAAGCTGCCGGAAGGCGTGCGGTTGGCGTGGGATGGGTTGAGGGTGGTATCCAATTCTCAATGACCAAATCCCAAGAACCAATGATCAAGAATCCATTGGGGTTTTGTTGATTGGTTTTTCCTTGGTCGTTGGGTTTTGGGAATTGGTCATTAAAAAACGGCCGCCGATGGCGACCGTTCTGATAAGACTGTATCGGCCGTTTTTCAGGCTCCCATTTCGTCTTCGAAGGAGCCTTCGGAAACCGGGAAGCAAAGTTGGTCGCGGACGTATTGGATGCCTTCGATGGCGGTGGCGTCCGGATCGCGGTAGTTGCTTTCAGTCTCAGCGATAAGCGGGGCGGTTTCGGTGCCCATAATCTTATTGTAACGGGCGGGGTAGCCGATGTTGATGAGCGTTTCCACGTAGCGCACCATGTTGAGATCGCCACTGCCGAGGTCGGTGAACTGCATGGCCCGGTTGCGCCAGTTGCCGTCCATGCGGCGTAAGGGCACGTTCGGGCGAACGACGAAATTCTTCACGTGGCAGGCGTACACACGATCTTTCACGGCCGCGTGAGTGAAACGCGTTTCCCAATCTTCGCCTTCCCAGCAATGGGAGGGATCAGCGTTGACGGTGAGGGTTTTATCGCCATCACAAATTTTCACCAGATGGCCAAACTCCTCCGCGCACATGGCGGCGGTGCCGGGGTGAATCTCGTGGGCGAGATAAATGCCGAGGCTGTTGGCGTGAGCGCGAATCTTGGCGGTCTTGTTCACGAACCGCTCATCGCCTTCCTTGTTGAGATCGCCGCCGTCCGGGGAGGTCCAGAATCCCCACGGATAACCCGTGGCCAATTCCCAGCCGTGGGAAACGCCCCAAAACATCGGTAGAATCTTGATGCCCAACTCGGCGCAGAGATCCATCATGCGGAGCAGGTAATCCTCGTACCATTGCTCCAGCTCTTCCGGGCTTTTATCCTGATTTTGCCCGTGGATAAACGCATGGCCACTCTTGGTGCCGGTCCAAGCGCTGGTGTGTACCCAGAACGCGCAGTGGCCGCTGACGCCGTCGAGCTTGAGGCCGTTTTTCTCAAACGCTTCTTTGATGTCGGAGGCGCTGCGAAATTTCGAGCCATCGGAGCCGTCCTCCTCCAACATATAATTGCTCGGCTGCGCGCCCGCGGCACCGGCTTCTTTGGCGAACTTCAGAAAGCCATCGAGTCCCTTGCCGCCGTGCTGGGCGCCTTCAATACTGCTGTGGTAGATAGGTTTAGCCATAAGAATCCTTGAATAGGGTTATTGGGTGGCGAAAAGTACCGAGAAAAACCCGAGAAGGCAACCTGAATTCGGCACCGGAAAAATCAGCGTTTTTGCTGTTTCGCGCGCTGTTCCTGCTGGAATTTCTGCAGGGCCTTGCGGGATTCGACCGCGCGCATGGAAATCCATGTGTGCCAGCCTTTTTCGAGTAACGGGATGCCGCCCTGCCAGTGGCGGTTGATGGCCTGAGCAAATTCCTGTTCCATTTTGCCTATGAGCCCGCGGGCGCGTTGCACTTTGGGATCGTTGATGATGGCACCCAAAAACCGCATCGCCTGGCCATTTGGATCGGCCTTGATGAAGAAATCAAAAACCGACCATCCCACATCGTAGCCCTGGCCGATGTTGCCCTTAAACATTTTATCCCAATCTTCGTATTCCTTTGTGAGCAGATAAGTTTGCAAGCGGGGCAGTTGGCCCTTGCGCCGCATTTCGTCGAGCCGAATCCAGCGCATGTGTTGGTCGTTGCGCAGGCCGTTGCTTTTGAGCAGCCACGCGGGTGCTTCGCCAAACCAATCGGCACTGCCTTCGATCATCCAGAAGGGCAACTGGCCGTACATCTCGTCCATGATCGCGTGGCAGCTTTCGTGCAGCAGCGTGGGCACCAGTCGCCACCTGAGATGAGCCTGTTGTTTCCAGGTGACAATTTCCCGCGCACTGGGGCTGAAATAGCCGAGGATGCCTTTGGTCACGTTTTTTTTGTAGCGCAGGCGTGAGTAAGTTTGGTAGTCCTCGAATGTTTCAAAAATCCGAAATCGCACATTAAAATTGCGACCGACTTTGCGTGGAGAAAAAACCGTTTCATGCGCCGTGATTAGCTTGGCGATACCAAAGTTCAGGGCATTCACCATGGGTGCATCGAGTTTGAATTTGTGAACCGCAAATTGCGCATGGCCACCGGAGGCCTTGAAATCGCGACCTTGGAACATTTCGCGCGTGAGTTCCAGCGCAGTGACCGCGGGCACTATGCTCATCATCAGCGCCAGAAAGCCGGTGCGTTGGAGTTGGAACAGTCTGGAAAAAGTCATCTGATTTGTTGCACCCCTCACGAGTCAATATGCACCTGTTTGGGGAGTTTGTAAAGAGCGGGTTGTGCGCAAATCGCGGGATTGCCGTGCGCGATCTTCGTCGTCACAATGCGCCTGCCGTAACCAAGATGGAAACTTTTTTCGACACCCACGCCCATTTAACTTTCCCTGATTTTGAGAGGGATATTTCTGGGCTGCTCCAACGCGCCGCCGCTGCGGGCATCACGCGCATCATCACCATCGGTACCGATCTCGAAAGCAGCCAACGCGCCGTGGCTCTCGCCGAGGCACACGCGCCGGTGTACGCCGTGGTGGGCTGGCATCCCAATGATCTCGCCGAAGCGCCCGAAGATGTGCGGCCCGAATTGCGCGAGCTGTGTGCGCATCCCAAAGTGGTGGCCATCGGCGAAACGGGCATCGACCATTTTCAGCTGCCCAGCACCAACGGCGGTACCGAGGCAGAAGATGTCATTTGGAAGGCTCGCCAAGTGAACATCTTCCGCCAGCAACTTGAGTTGGCCGCGGAATTAAAACTCAACGCCGTGATTCATCAACGCGCCGCGCTGGAGCCCACGCTGGAAATTTTTGAGGAATTCGCTGACCGCGTGCGGGGGCAGTTTCATTGTTTCGTGGATGACGCGGCGAGTATGCGGCGCATTCTTGACCTCGGCTCGCTGGTGAGCTTCACCGGCATTGTGACCTTTAAGAACGCGCAGGAAGTGCGCAACACTGTCGAGGCCACGCCACTCGATCAATTGATGGTGGAGACTGACAGCCCCTTTCTCGCGCCAATGCCCTTTCGCGGCAAACGCTGCGAGCCCGCGTACACGCGCCACACCGCCGAGCGCGTGGCGGAAGTGAAGGGCGTGTCGCTGATTGAATTGAGCGAAGCCACCTGCGCGACGGCTCACACTTTTTTTCCGAAGCTGGGTTAGTGCAGCAAGCTCGCTACGTGTTCCGGCGTGAGCGCGTGGCTCAATCCGTAGGCGATCGCCAAGGCCACGATGGGGGCGAAATCCATCTTGCGTGTTTCCCACGGCAGAATGCGCAGGGGCGCGAGGAGGCGCTTGCCGGATTCATCCACGGTTTTCCAAACAGTCTGTTCGCCGAAATACACAAAGCAGTTCAATAAATATAACGCGAGCAGCACCATGATTAAATAAATCATTGCCCGCAAATCCAGCAGCACCAGTAGAGGGAGATGGTTTGTGGGGATGTTGATTGCCTCTAGCGATTCAATCCAGCTTGCCTCGACAAATCGAAATCCAACGGCGAGCGCCAAGACTCCCAACCATTGCGCGGGCACCGGCAACCCGCCCGGCCATCCGAATTGCGCTATGAGAAATTCGCGCCATTGACCGGTGACCTCGGAGCGCGGTTGCACTGTGCTCAGCAGCGCGAGGCAAAAATACAGTGCCGCCAGCCAGTGCGCGAAGCTGAGCGCCGAGTAGGCCAACGCGTGCGGAAGCGAATCGCTTTTAAAGGGGTGAAATACGTCAAGTAAGTTGAGGTGCGGATACCAATCCAGTCCCGGGCCGAATTGATTGTAAAAAACCGCGCGCCCGCCCAGCAACGCCAGCAGCACGAGCAGGTAAATCCAAGAATGCCGATACACCGGGCCTTGGCGGGGCGTGGGGCCGGCGAGGTTGCGCGGGGGTTGGCTGCGCGGCATCGTGCCTGTCCGCCAACTGACCCACAGTAAGAGCCCGGCGAGATTCAGGATTCCATGCAGCCAGTCCATGCGTTCATCCGGCGCGGGGGCTACATCATTTTCAGTAGCGTGTCGGCCATTTCCGAGGGCGTTTCGGCCACGCCGATGCCCGCTTCGCGGAAGGCTTCCTGTTTGGCTTCGGCGGTGCCTTTGCCGCCACTGACGATCGCGCCCGCGTGACCCATGCGGCGTCCGGGAGGCGCGGTGGCACCGGCGATAAATCCGGCGATGGGTTTGGTGCAATGTGCTTTGGCCCACGCGGCGGCTTCTTCTTCAGCGGTGCCGCCGATTTCGCCGATCATAATGATGCCCGTGGTTTCGGGGTCATCATTGAAAAGTTTTAACACATCGAGATGCGTCATCCCCGGCACGGGATCGCCACCAATGCCCACGCAGGTGGATTGCCCCACACCGCGGCTGGTGAGCTGCCACACCGCCTCGTAAGTGAGCGTGCCGCTGCGGGAGACGACGCCGATGTTTCCCTTTTTGTGAATGTACCCCGGTGCAATGCCAATGCGACAACCGCCGTGCGAATCCTCGCCCTCGCCGGGTGTCACCACGCCGGGGCAGTTAGGGCCGAGCAACGTGGTGGAGCTGTCTTTCAACGCCTCTTTTACCGAAATCATATCGCGCACCGGAATGCCCTCGGTGATACAGACCACCAAATCCAATCCCGCCGCCGCCCCCTCAAGAATGGCATCGGCCGCAAAAGGCGGCGGCACAAAAACCGCACTCGCCGTGGCTCCGGTTTCGGCCATCGCTTCGGCTACGCTGTCAAAAATAGGAACCGTGTCGGCAAACATTTGTCCGCCCTTGCCGGGCGTGACGCCGGCCACGAGCTGGGAGCCGTAGTCGAGGCTCAGCTGCGCGTGTCGACCGCCAAAGCCACCGGTGATGCCTTGGATGAGAAATTTGGTGTCGGGTTTTACGAGAATGGACATAGGAATTATCTTACTGCGGCTACCGCTTTTTCGGCGGCTTCCGACAGGCTTTCAGCAGTGATGAGCGTTAGCCCTGATGCGGCGAGGGTGGCGCGGCCGGCTTCGACGTTGTTGCCTTCGAGGCGCACTATGAGTGGGAGTGTAAGTTGGGTTTCCTGCACGGCGGCGACGATGCCTTCGGCGATGGTGTTGCAATTCATAATGCCGCCAAAAATGTTTACAAGGATGGCTTGTACGTTGGGGTCGCCCACGATGATTTCGAAGGCGGCTTTCACCTGTTCCTTTGTGGCACCGCCGCCGACGTCTAGAAAGTTTGCGGGATCGCCGCCGTAATGTTTGATGGCGTCCATAGTGGCCATCGCGAGGCCGGCGCCGTTGACGAGGCAGGCGATGTTGCCGTCGAGCTTGATGTAGTTGAGGTCGTGCTCGCCGGCCTCTACTTCGAGTGGGTCTTCCTCGGATAGATCGCGCATCGCGACGATGTCCGGATGGCGAAAGAGCGCGTTGCTGTCGATGGACATTTTGGCGTCCAGCGCCACCACCGCTTCGGTGTCGTCTTCATTCGCGATGTGCGCCAATGGATTGATTTCCAGCATCGAGGCATCGCAATCGTGCCACGTGTTATAGAGCGCTTGCAACAATCCGGCGGTTTGCCCGATGAGGCGACCGCGCAGCCCCAGCGCGATGGCAACCTTGCGGCCTTGGTGCGGTTGCAATCCCAGCGCGGGGTCAACGACTTCTTTGATGATTTTCTCGGGTGTCTTATCCGCCACCTCTTCGATGTCCATGCCGCCCTCGGCGCTGGCCATGACGATGGGTTTGCCCAGCGCGCGGTCGAGCAGCACGGCCACGTAAAATTCACTTTTGATTTCCTGTGCGGAAGTGATCAACAACCGGTTGACTTGTTTGCCCGCCTCGCCGGTTTGTTTGGTGACCAACACGTTGCCGAGCATTGCCTCGGCCTTGACGGTGGCATCCTCCACGCTATCGGCCAAATGTACCCCGCCTTTGAAGCCGTCTTTAAATGTGCCTTTGCCACGGCCGCCGGCGTGGATTTGGGATTTTACGACCACCCGTGCGTTGCCCGCGTCAAAAAGTTTCGCAATGGCCGCCTTGGCTTCGTCGAGGTTGGTGGCCGGTTCGCCCGGCGGCACTTTCACGCCGTGGCGTTCCATTAATTGTTTGGCCTGATATTCGTGGAGATTCATAGGTAAAAAACAGCGCCCCTGCTATGCGACAGGGGCGGGAGTGTGGCAAGAAATTTGTGTGTTCGCCAAAGTGCCGGTTAACGTTGGCTCAAGGCGACCCATGCCTTGCCATCGTCACCAGCGTATTGGGCGCGAGGGCGAATAAGGCGGTTGCCGTCGAGATGTTCGAGGACGTGGGCGGTCCAGCCTGCCGTGCGCGCAATGGCAAAGATGGGGGTGAATAAATCGGTCGGAATGCCGAGGCTGTAATAGACGGTGGCAGAATAAAAATCGACGTTGGCGTTGAGGTTCTTTTTCTCAAGCATCAATTCGGCGATGCGCTCGCTCATTTGGATCCACTTGGGTTCGCCCAATTCTTTGGTGAGTTTTTGCGCCATCCGCTTGAGGTGCGGCGCGCGGGGGTCGAGCGTGGTGTAAACGCGATGGCCAATGCCCATGATTTTGCGTTTGTGCGTGAGGCAATCTTCAACGTAGGCGTCTACTTGATCCAATTCACCAATCTCGTGCAGCATTTTAATGACGCCTTCGTTGGCACCGCCGTGGAGCGGTCCTTTCAACGTGCCGATGGCGCTGGTGATGGCACTGTACACATCGCTGAGCGTGGCGATCGTCACACGGCTGCTGAAGGTGCTGGCGTTGAAGCCGTGGTCGGCGTGGAGGATGTAGCAAATATCAATGGTGCGCTCCATGTCGGCACTGGGTTTTTCGCCATTGATGAGCCAGAGAAAGTTTGCGGCTTCGCCAAGCGAAGGATCGGAGGCGAGTAATTCCTTGCCTTGCCGTTGCCGGTGAAAGGTGGCGATGAGAACCGGGATTTGCGCGATGAGGGTTAAGGATTTTTCGCGCGCGAGGGCGATGTTTTCACCCGTTTCGGGCTCGGCATCGTAGCAGCCCAACGCACTGACGGCGGTGCGCAGCACGTGCATCGGCGCGGCCTCAGCGGGCATCGCACTGATGAGGTCGATGACGCCCTGCGGGATTTCGCGTCGGCAGGCGAGGTCTTGTTTCAGCGTAGCGAGTTCGTCCGGAGTGGGCAGGCGATTGTGGTACAGCAAATGAATGACTTCTTCAAACGAGGCGTTTTCCGCAAGGTCATTGATGTTGTAGCCGCAATAAACCAACTCGCCGAGATCGCCGCGCACGTCGCTCAGTTCCGTTTCGGCGGCCACCACGCCAGCCATTCCTTTGTCGATCGGTTCCGCTGTCATTCCTGATTCGCTCATTGTCATAGCTATTTGCTCCCAAAAACAGGGGGTTGAGGTCGGGGAACTTAAAAAAATCAACCCGTCGCGTCAAGCTTTCCGCAATACCAGAAACAATTCATCACCCACCTGTTTGCGGGATTTTAAGGTGAATTGCGTGGCGTTTTTGAGCGGTGCAAAACCAAGGCCATCGGCGATCGTGGGTGCATCCCGCCCTCCGAATAAACGCGGGCACACCGTGAGGTTTACCTCATCGACCACGCCCGCACGGAAGAGCGAATCATTTAATTGCCCGCCTCCTTCGCAAAGCAGCCGTTTCACGCCCCATTTTTTGCTGAGCCAATCGAGCGCCTGTTTGAAACTAATAGCTTCGGTGCCGCAAATTTCCACCGCGTTGGCTGCGGCCTTCAAATGCGTCAACCGCTTTGGGCTGATGCCTTCGGTGGTGAGCACCAACACAGGCGCGCCTTTGGACCGGAAAATTTTATGGCGCGTATTAACTTGCCCGCTGCCGCTGGCAATGATTCGTAGAGGCGGTTTGGGTTTAGATTTAGGGCCTGGGCCGAGGATGATTTCGGGCTGAGCGTTGAGCGTGCCCGCGCCGGTGAGGATGGCGTCAGCTTGATCGCGCAGGGCGAGCAAATGTGCATGGTCCGCGCGACTGCCGAAACTGGTCACTTCGCGGTTGGCGCTGGCGATTTTGCCATCGGCGGTCATCGCCATATTGATGGAAACGTGCGGACGCATCACAGAATCAACATCGCATCGCCGTAGCTGAAGAAGCGATACTTTTTGCGGATGGCCTCGGCGTACGCTTCGAGCATCCATTGGCGTCCACTCAATTCGCCTGGCACCGCGAAGGCGCTTACCAGCATCAGCAGCGTGGATTGCGGTAAATGAAAATTAGTGAGCAATCCATCCACCACTTTGAACTCGCGTGGCGGATAAATGAAAATATCCGTGCTGCCCGAAGTGGCGGAGAGCGACTCTTGTTGTGCCGCCACACTTTCGAGCACGCGCACGGTGGTGGTGCCCACGGCAATCACGCGCCGCCCTTCAGTTTTGGCAGCATTGATGGCGGCGGCGGTTTTGGCGGGCAAGGTAAAGCGCTCTGAATGCATTCGATGCTCCGCCAATGCCTCCGCTTTCACTGGCGCAAATGTCCCAAGGCCAACGTGCAAGGTCACCGTGTGTGTTTCTACTCCCTGCGCGCGGAGTTGATCAAGGAATGGCTCCGTGAAGTGTAGCCCCGCGGTGGGCGCGGCAATGGAACCGGTGGGTTTGGCGTACACCGTTTGGTAGCGCTCGGCATCTTCACCCGATTTCCCGTGCGTTTCACGGTGGATGTAAGGCGGCAATGGTATTTCGCCGAGGGCATCCAATTCCGCGAGCAAATGATCGGTGCCCTCGAAGTGCAGGCACGCGTGGCCTTCTTCATTTTTTTTCAGCACCTCGGCGGTGAACGGGGTGGGGCGGCCTTGGTTGTCGAGAATTTCGATTTGTGTTTTGGGTGGCAGACGTTTGCCGGGGCGTACCATCGCCCACCACGTGGCATCGGACGCAGGCTCGGTGAGTAGGATTTCCACTGCGCCACCGCCAATTGCTTTGCGTCCGCGCAGGCGGGCAGGGATCACGCGGGAATTGTTCATCACCAGCACATCGCCCGCGCGCAGGAATTGCGGGAGATCGAGGAATTGATGGTGGGCGAAAGTGCCCTCAACCCTCTTTACATTCAGCAAGCGTGAGCCATCACGCGCAGGTGCCGGGTTTTGAGCAATCAACTCAGGGGGTAAACTGAAGTTGAAATCCTCAGTTTTCAGAGGTTTTTCCTGATTTTCCGTGCTCACGGCCGGAATTGAGGCATTTTTTGTGAATAAACGCGAGCCTCAGGCGAATTGGGTGAATAAAAATAACCCAAAAATCCCAACAAAAATGTTGACGAATGTGAATAAGTGTCACTAAAGTGTTGCGCTGTGTGGCGAAGTGGGTTAAAGGTGCATCACGCAAACGATGTCAGACGAAACGGACAACGTGGCAGTTTATTACAATTCGCTCTATCGACATGGAGTGGATGGCAAGCGGCGTGTGCAGGTGCCGGCAAAGTGGCGGCCGTCGCGGCCGGACGTAGAATTTACTTTGATCGTTTGGCCGAAGTCGACGCACGGCCCGTGCTTGCGGGTTTTGCCGCCGGAACAGATGGGCCACTTGATGGCGGATATTAACGCGATGAGCAATGACGACCCAAACAAGGTAGTGCTCAAACGTTTTATCGGAAGCGAGAGCGCGCAAGTGCCGTTGGACAAGGCGGGCCGAATTTGTTTGCCGGAAGAAATGGTGAAGGCGGCCGGCATCAAAAAGGATGCCGTGCTGGTGGGCTTGCTGGATCGTTTTGAAATTTGGAACCCGAACCGATACGGCGCCGTGCGCGGCGAAGATCAAGTGATGGCCGGCGCGGCTTTCACGTTGATGGAGTAACGGCGGGTGAGGATGTGTTCTGCCATTCGGTAGACGCCAAGGAGGTGGGTAACGTGGTGGCCGGGGCAAGGGCCCCGGTCATCGCGGCCCCATTATTAAAATGAGGAAGAATTGGAAAAACCGATGCGGCCTTGCCTTTGTGTTGGCGGCGCTGTGCCTGTCGCCGTTCGGGGCGCGGGCGTTTGTGTTAATCGGGCCTACCAATCCGTCCATTGCATCGGGCGGGCGATTGCAGGCTCCCAATGGCGTGGGCACGGCCACAGTGCCGAATGTGAACATGGATGACCCGATGGGGCGCCCCACGCCGGTGAAGGAGTTTAACCGCTGGAATTATCCGGAGCTTACGTATGCGTTCGACAGCACATTCATTCGATACTTCGGTCACAACGGGATGGCAGCGATCAGTAATGCGTTTACTGTGCTGAATGATTATTTTGAGCCTACGGATAAGGCGTACACAAACGGTGTAAGTTCGTTGAACTTGATCACTGAATTCGACCAGCATTTTTCAACGTGGGAATTCAATCCGTCGGCCAACATTAATAGCGTGACGGATATGGAATCCATTACGTTGGGATTGCTGGTAAACCATTTAGGGCTAGGGAACCCGCATCGTTACTGCTTCGTGATTCACGATGTGATGGGTTATAACACAGCAAATAACGCTGGCACATTTCAGATTTCGATGCGGAATTTTGATCCGTATACCTACCAGCCGACGGCGGTGATTAATGGGGTGTCGCATAGCTACTGGTTATATAATAATAGCCCGGCCAATACGGCTAATATTACGATTTGGGATGCGGTTGAGTACACAATTGGAAATGATAACCAATATAGCGCCATCGCCGCGATTCGGGATGTCATCAACTTCGGCGGGATGCCTTGGCCTTCGGTGGCGCCAACGGTGTTCCGCACGCCGGGCGTTTTCTTTCGTCCGGACTATTCAGGGAATCTCCCGGCCCCTCCAAATGTGGGAGGCAAATCACGTGATCAGCCCCGTCATACGCTAACTTTTGATGACGCGGGTGGGTTGAAATACCTTTACCGCACAAATAACGTGGTGTTCGAGGCGTTGGATGCATCCGTCACGTTGGTGACCCCTGCGAATATGAATCCAGTAACTTCCGCTCAAACTGGAGCCGTGCCGCCAAATTCACCGTTCCTGACACCGCAAAGGCGGGCGATTGTTGGAATTGTGGCCGCTGGTTTTACGCCGGTGGCACCGACAGGGGGAAATATACGGCCAAACCCAACTGGATTGGTAGGTGGTGCGGCTGCCGGGGCTGTATCAGCCAATGCATTACGTGGAGGAATTAACAAAATTAAATTTGTCTATCGGGCATTTGATTCGTTGATTGGCCAGGATTTTCTTCCGTACTCAACAGTGTGGACGGATGTGTTCATCACAAATGCCGTTCAAAATGCAGCGATGGTGCACGGAACGCCTCCTTATTTTTCACAGTTAGTTTCAAGAACAACAACGATCCCGGACATCATTTTTATAGCTAATGATTTGGGGGTGGCGGGCAATACCATTCCAGTAATTTCGCTTCCCGATACAGCGGGGTGGACATCATTAACCGCTCCAAATACTCAACAGGGCAGTGTGGCGGTAATGCAGGGGCCCGGTACAATTTTGAGGCCAGCACCGACGCAATCCATCCAATTTATCTACACAACACGTGCGCCATTCCATCAAGTCGTATGGACAGGTGAGCCTGGTATTGAGGGAAATTTTGTGACGCAATTTCAATGGGGATGGGTCACAAACACGGGCCCTGAAGATTACATAACTTTTCCAGAGTCAGACATTACCCAAATGGAAGCAGTTACGGCACCGTCGGGGACGGTTGCGTCAATCGCGCACATCGATATTTTATCCGGAGTGACTGGGGAAATTCGAACGGACAGCACAATTAATCGGACCCGCGACACAATTTATATTTACGGCTCGAGAACGGATACGGTTACCGAAATCCAAATTTTAGATACGACAGGATTGGTCATCTTACAAAAGATAAATCCGCGGGCTTACATTTTGAGTGATCAGCTCATTAAACTGCCGCCGGGTGTTCTGGGGAGCGTGACAGAAGGCGCGACACGATTGATTCGGTTGATCAATCCGAAAGGTGAAAGTGCATTATATAATTTTGCAACAATTAACGCCGGGTATCCAATTGTTCAAAGTACTCAATACGACGGGCTGCCGTTGAATACCCGAAAAAGTTTGTTGATCCGAGGAAGCGGATTCATCACGGCAGCAGGTGCGGTCGCAAATCAGATCGAGTTCTATGATGATAATAATGTCACGAATTATGAACTTGATACACCCAATTATAATATTATCACGGCACCGGACAATAATGCGAGTGGTAGGAAATGGACCGTGACGGACACGACAATATACATTCCAGCAGATTACTTTTCAGAAAATAATTCAACAGCCTTTGGTTCAGATATAGGGTTGGCAAATACAAGAATTCGTAGTGATGGGAACAATTCAGATGTAACGCGTAATACGTTTGGAAGGAATATACGGGTAACGCGGTCAGATGGTCAGCGGAGTCCGGCGCGACCCAATGCGCATAAATTTACGCACTTGGGTGTGGGTGGCGAACGCGCGGTTACGGGGCAAACTTGGCCGGTGATTAAGGAGGTGTTCACCGTGTCGACGATTCCAACAGGGTTGACTGTTGACGATGGCAACAGGACTTGGACGCGTGGAAATAACGCTGATATATTAACCATTAGAGGGTCTGGGTTGGATTTGGCGCTATCAATTGAGTTCGTTGATGGAAGCGGAAATTTAATTCAATCAACCGATAACAACGGGTTGCCGCCAAGCGCTTTGAGTTTGAGGAATGCGGTTGAGCCAAGCGTGCTTGCTGTCGGAGTTTCGCTGAGGGCCTGGGATGATCCGACGATTGTTGGGGATACCGACGGATTTGAAATTCAAATTACCCCTGTAGATTTTGGTATGAACGGAATATCGCTATTCGATAGTCAAACCGGAACGAATCTCGATGCCAGAAGGCGTGTTGTGATTAGGACCCCATTTGGAACTGCGATCGGCCCTCCGGTCAGTTATCTATTTATTCAAAACTGATGCGTGAAGGATTTCGTTCATTTACCAGTATTAGCCAAAGAAGTGTTGGCAGGGATTCGGCCTCGGGAAAATGGAAGGTATGCCGACGGGACTGTGGGCGGTGGTGGTCATGCTGAAATGATTTTAAAAGCCGGCGCTGGGAGCTGGCTTGGGGGAAGCGATCGGGATGGCGCTGCTGTGGAGGCTGCGTCATCCCGGCTCGCACCCTTCGGTGAAAGGGTTGAGATTCGCCGTGGCAATTATTCGGCGATGAGTGATTGGATTGGGTTAGGCACGCTTGACGGTGTTTTGTTGGATTTGGGAGTGAGTTCGCCGCAATTGGATGAAGCAGGTCGCGGGTTTAGTTTGCAAAACGAAGGACCGCTCGATATGCGAATGGATGACAATCAGAAAGTAACTGCAGCAGATTGGGTCAATGCCCGGTCCGAGTTGGAATTATCCAATTTAATTTATGAGTTAGGCGGAGAAAGGAAATCAAGGAGAATTGCACGGTCAATTGTTCGCCGACGCAAAGTTAAATTATTTGAAACAACAACAGAATTAGCAAATTTAATTGAGCAGGAATGCCCGCGAAGAGGGCAAAAAATTCATCCAGCAACTCGAACTTTTCAAGCATTGCGAATGACGGTAAATAATGAAATTGAAGAGTTGCGAACAGGATTGCCGCGTGTGGCCAGTTTATTGAAACGAGGGGGAAGATTGGCGATCATCACATTTCATTCAGGTGAAGATCGGATTGTGAAACAATTTGGGCGTGAGGAGTCACGTGAATATGACGTGGTGGGTGATGTCGATATCCCGGACCTGCGAGTGCAGCGGCCGGCTCGAATGCGATGGGTAAATCGTCGCGCAATTAGAGCAACTGAGCGTGAGGCAGAAAACAACCCTCGATCAAGAAGTGCACAGTTACGTGTATTAGAAAAACTGGGGGAAATGGAAGGCGAATAATGAACGCAATTCAAAAAAACCTAATGATCAGTTTGATATTGGTGTTGGTGCCGGCAAATGTTCAGTCTGCGATAGGGCCAATTGGCGAAGTATTTACTTTGGGCGGTGATTTGGTGGGCCACCAAAGCAACCCCGAGTTGGATTTTAATTCGAACGGAGGGTTTGCGGTATGGGAACACACATCAAAAAACAGCAATGGAAGTAAAATACTGTTGCAGCCATTAAATGTTTTGATGGAGCAAAATGGCGGGCCAGTCCGGGTGAGTGAATCTACTTCGCGGGATGATGAGGCGCATCCTCAAGTGGCGATGTTGCCAAATGGTGGGGCGGTGATTGTATGGGAAGCGGGCGCACGGAAATCACGGGATGTTTATATCAGGTTTGTCAATCAAAACGGCAACCCCATGGGCGGGACTCAAGTGGTAAATTCATTTACACGCGGTAATCAGGACAGGCCGGATGTGGCAGTAAATCAAAAGGGAGAGGTTTGTGTATGTTGGGAAAGTCAATATCAGGACGGTGCGGGAGACGGGGTTTATGCCAGACGGTTTAATGCGCAGGGAATCAAGGTCGGCGCGGAAATTCAAATGAACCAAACAATTAAATGGAGCCAGTTTAACACTGCCATCGCAGCGCTTAAAGGTGACGGGTTTATGGTTACATGGGTAAATGAAGTCGAGCAAGGCAAGCAGTATGCAATGGCCGGTAATGGCCAATATGGCCAAGCGGGAGGGGGTGAAGAATTGCACCAAGTTAGTGTTTCGTTTATGAGAAGTCAGATTATGGGACGTGGAATAGATGGTCGGGGGAATTTATTGGGCAATGAGTTTAGATTAGATGGCGGCCAGGCAATTTGTGCAAATCCGGATGTGGTTTCAACAGCGGCCGGTGGATTTGCCGTGGCTTGGGAGGAGCTGAATGAAAGTGGGCTAGGCATGGGCCAGGATATTTATACCCGTTCATTTACAGATCAAGGGCAACCATTGGGGCCACGAACATTACATAATCGGTTTGGCGGGGGGGACCAGGTAAGTCCAGCATTGGCGGCGACTGCGGATGGTGTATTGGTGGCATGGGATTGTGGGTCAAATACAAAATCAGGAAGTGAAATTCATGGAAGAATGTTAAAAGGGGGAGCTGAGTTTCGGGTCAACACTCGAGTGATAAACAAACAAAATATGACGGCAGCGGCGGGCAATGGAAACGGGATGTTGATGGTGGCATGGGTAGATGTAATCAGCCCGACAAGTTTTTTATTAAAAGCACAGCGTTATTCAACGAAAAATCCATCCATTGATTTAGCAGCAGGAGCAGATGTCACTGGAGGCGGGCAGGGGCCTAATAAGGTGGTTCTTGCTATAAAGAAAGAGGGTAAAAGTCCGGGTGGTGTAAAAATGGAAGAAAAAAAAGAGGAGGCGGTTGGGAATGTTGTGGTCCAGCACGAGAGTGCAATTGCAGAAGCAGTGAGGACGACACAAGCCTCAGCAAGAGCAGCACAAAATGCCGTAAAGCAAGCGTCCCGCCAAAGCACGCGTAATGTGGGTAACGTGATCAAGCCCCCGTCAGCAGGTGCAATTGCTCGTCCAGTAAACGCCGAAGTAGTCAATAACGGGGGTGGCCAGCAAAACATAAATTCTAAACCGTCAGGAGGGCAATCGGTATTTGGAATGCATACAGTCAGCGGTGGAAGTTCAATGAGAATGAGTGCCGCGGGTCGGCCCACAATCATTCAGCGGCCAACAACACAGAATGTATCAGCTAAAACGGGAACATCTGCAGGGGCAAGGCACAATGCTGCTGGGGTATCTCGGGGTGCGGGTGCACCGATGGCGGGCGGACGGCCGGCCGCTTCAATGGTTACGACTCAAGCAGCGCGCAACGCGTTATTATCGACCGCCAGGAATTATTCGGGGGCGAGGCGGATTGGATCTCTTGGGTCAGCGCCATCAATACGCAACCCAATAACAACTGCAAGAGGAGCAACTTCCTCAGTGAGAAATCGAGCCACCTTTAATACTCAATCGCGGTTATCTTCGGTGCCGGGAACCCGAGGAAATTTTTCACCCGGGACAGTTGTTAGTCAGGGTAATTCACAGCGCCAATTGTTTGCATTCAGAGGTTCGCAGAGTGGTAGCGTGGCGACTCGCGGAACGATAAGTGGGCCGTATAGGGCGACACAAACAACAGTTCAATCACGATTTAATGAGATCCGAAACAGGGCAAACACAGGCAGTGCAGTTGCACAACAAATGCGCAATATCCCTGTACCATCAAAAGTGACATTACAAAATGGCCGAATGAGTTTACGGTTTGATAGCCGGCCGGGAAGTCGGTATGTGGTTCAAACCTCGAACGACCGAAGTAATTGGACAGCAGTGGGTAATCCGAAAGTGGGTACAGGGCGATCAATGTCAGTGCCGTTTCAATCGAATGGACAACGTTTCATCAGGGTGGTACCGCGCGATTAAAAAAGTTGGGGATAACAATGAATCGAAAACGAACAGCAATGTCAGTACGATTTGGGCCTGCGCTCAAGGCGGTGTTAATTTGTCTTGTCACGTGTAGCCTTGGGTTGGGCTATGTGTGGCAGAAAAAACAAATTAACGACCTCGGGGCGCAGATCAAAAAAAACGAAAATAAGCTGGAGGATTTACGGCGGGAGAATAAACGCCGCGGGGACACACTGGCGTACCTGATGAGTCCGCAGGAACTGGATGCCCGGCTACGTCAGTTAGGGTTGGATCTGGAAGTGCCGAGGCCGGAACAAATCGTGGTCTTGGTTGACGCAAAAATCGAGACCGCCCCATCGCGGCCGGTGCGCACTGCCAGTCGTTAATCCGTTTCCTCCAGCCGGGAAAGGTGCATGGAGGGTAAAGATACTACTCAAATTCGCAAAGGCGCACGGCGTTGGCTTTTCTTTTTTGCTGCGGTGATGCTCCTTTCATTCGGAGCGCTCGGCTATCGGTTGGTTGATCTTCAAGTGTTGCGGCACGATGAATTGCAATCATTTGCGCGCGATAACACCATCCGCACGATCATCCGTGAGCCACGCCGGGGTGATATCCGTGATATCCGAGGCAATCTTCTTGCCACGAGTTTATTTGTGAAAACCGTGTGCGCGGATCCTGCTTTGATCGGGCGTTGGCATCCCCAAGTGGCGCATGCGTTGGCACCCATTTTAGATTTAGATGAGCAGGCATTAAGCCAACGCCTTAAACCGCAAATGATGCTTAACGAACAAGGCATCCTTCGCACCAATCGATATGTCGTACTCAAACGCAAAGTACCGCGCGAAGTGTGGGAGCAAGCAGCCGGAGCATTGCGGGACATGGATGTGGGCTTGGATGAAACTAAATTTTCACGGCAACAACATCTTGCGTTCCGGAGTCTTCGCCGTCAATCGGTGTTTGCCGATCGCAAGGAAGGCCAGTTACGTGTGTATCCAGGCAAAAAACACGCCGCGCATGTGCTTGGCTTTGTGGGCGGCGTGAGTCATCGCGGTAAAGAAGGCATCGAGCACGTGCTCGATAGTAAACTGGTGGGCTCGCGTGGATGGCGCGTCACCGAGACCGATTCCCGTAAGCGGGAAGTGGTGGCGTTGCGCCAACAGGATGTTGCGCCGCGCAATGGTTTACACGTAGTGCTTACGATTGATTCCGGCGTGCAACATATCGTTGAAGCTGAACTCGCCAAGGCAATGGCCAAACACCAACCGCTCGGCATTACCGCCATTGTGGTACGCCCCAAGACGGGCGCCATTGTCGCCATGGCAAACTTGCCGGATTTTGATCCAAACAACCCGGGAATTGCAGCCGCCGAAACCCGCCGCAACCGCGCTGTTACTGACACCGCGGAGCCGGGCTCCACATTTAAGATCGTCCCGATCGCAGCTGCGCTCAATGAGCGGATCGTTGGGCTGGCTTCCACGTTCCACTGTGAAAATGGATCCTTTCGATACGCGGGCAAATTGTTGCGTGATCATCACGCGTACGGCAGTCTTACGGTCAAATCTATCATTACCAAATCTTCCAACATCGGTGCCGCCAAAGTGGGGCTTCGTCTCGGGGCGCCGCGTTTGCACGGTTATATGAAGCAGTTTGGGTTTGGGGAACGCTCACGCATCAGTTTGCCCGGAGAAGTGCGCGGCACAGTGCATCCATTAACTAAATGGAACAAACTTTCCATCACCCGTGTGCCGATGGGGCATGAGGTGACTGCCACGCCGTTGCAAATGGCAATGATGATGAGCGCCATCGCGAATGGTGGAAAGTTAATGCGACCGATGGTGATGGATCATTTGGAGGATGATCGCGGGCGGGTGGTGGTGCAATACCATCCTGAACCTGTGCGGCAAGTGGTTTCCCCCGAAGCCGCTCGCGCCACCACGGAGGCGCTTAAAACTGTCCCTCAACCGGGCGGCACCGCCAAACTCGCTGCGTTGCAATATTACACCGTGGCCGGCAAAACCGGTACCGCTCAAAAAGCCGGTCGCGGGGGATATCTGCCCGGCAAATATTATGCCTCCTTCGTAGGGTTTTTCCCGGCAGACGCGCCGGCGTTATGCATCCTTGTTTCGATGGACGAACCGAAGGGCGACTACTACGGCGGACTCACCGCCGCGCCGGTTTTCAAAGCAATCGCCGAACGCACCGCCGGTTACCTTGGCTTGAAGCCGGACCTCGTTCAACAAGGCTCCATGGTTTCCGGCAATAACTCCGAACCGCGTTGAGCCATGACGGGTGCCGAGTTGCTTCATGATTTGCCGTTCGAACTAGTGCGCGGCAGTCTCGAAATCCCCATCATCGGTCTTGCCTACGATTCGCGTCGCGTCACTCCGGGCACGGCCTTCATCACGCTCCCCGGCACGCGCGTCGATGGTCACGATTTCGCTGCGGCCGCGATTCATCAGGGTGCTTCACTCGTCATCACCGGCCGCGCCATGAAGTTGCCCGGCCGAACGACTATTGTTCAAGTGGATAACCCACGCGCGGTGTTGGCGCAATTAGCCGCTCGTTTTCACGGTGAACCCGCGCAACGTCTTCACTTGATTGGCATCACCGGCACCAACGGTAAAACCACCGTCGCCTTCCTCGTGCGCGAACTCCTGCGAGGGCTTGGCCGCCACTGCGGCCTCATTGGAACAGTGGAGTATGATCTCGGCGATCGCGTAATTCCCGCTGCCCGCACCACGCCCGAATCCCTTGAGCTGCACGGATATTTTTCCGGAATGGTTCGTGCCGGATGCGAGATATGCGTGATTGAAATCAGCTCACACGCACTCGAGCAATCCCGAGTGGCGGGACTGAACTTTCAAACCACCGCCTTCACCAACCTCACGCAAGATCACCTCGATTACCATGGTGACATGGAGCGTTACTTTGCCGCGAAGCGCATACTCTTCACCCAACAACCCGTTGAGGGTCAACGCCTCGTTAATGCCGATAGTCCGTACGGCCAACGCCTCGCCAATGAATTTTCCGTCACGACTTTTGGCGAATCAAATTCGGATTTGGATCTGCGTATTTCCCAACTCAATTTAGGCCAGAAAAAAACTCAATTCACCTTGGGCAGCATTGACTTCACTATGCCGCTCATTGGCCGACATAATGTTTCCAACGCTGCCGCCGCTCTGGGCATTGTCCGCGCCATGGGAATTGAAATGGCCGACTGCGTTCCGTTGCTCGCGGCAATGCCCCCGGTGCCCGGCCGGCTCGAGCCCTTGCACGAAGGGCAGCCCTTTGCGGTTTACGTGGATTATGCGCACACGGATGATGCCCTGCGTCAAGTGCTCGTCACGTTGCGGGAAATTACCCCCGGCCGCCTGCGCGTGCTCTTCGGGTGTGGCGGAAATCGCGATACCGGGAAACGTCAGAAAATGGGTGAAGCCGCCGCCGCCTTGGCCGATGATATAATTATCACCACCGACAATCCGCGCCGCGAAAATCCATATCTCATAGCCGAACAAATTGCCGAAGGCTGCCCCGGCAAAAACCGGATTGAGCTCGACCGCGAGCGGGCCATTGACGAAATTTTGCGCGAAGCCAAACCGGGCGACACCGTGCTCATCGCCGGTAAAGGCCACGAAACCTATCAGGAAATTAATGACACCGTGATGCCGTTCGATGACCGTCAAATAGCACGCGCCGTGCTCGCCACTTTAAACAAAGGTTGCTGATGGAGCCGAGATCACTCCAATTCATACTTGATGCCTGCCACGGTGAAGCGCATGGCATCGATCCGGCCACACCTGTTCACCGTGTTTGTACCGACACCCGGAAGCTTCAGCCCGGCGATTTATTCGTAGCTTTGCGCGGGGATAATTTTGATGGAAACCAATTCGCGACCGCCGCCATTGAGGCCGGTGCGGTTGCCGTGGTGGTGGATGCCTCATGCGACGGGCCGTCCTTGGTCGTGCCCGACACCCGCCGCGCGTTCGGGCAATTGGCCGCCGCTCACCGCGCGGAAATGGAAGCGGTTGTGTTCGGCATCGCCGGCTCAAACGGCAAAACATCAACCAAGGAAATGCTCGCTGCAATTCTGCGTGCGCAAATGGAAACCCTTCACAGTGAAGCCAGTTTTAATAATGACGTGGGCGTGCCATCCACGCTGTTAGCCATTGAGCCGAGCCATCGCGCCGCTGTGTTGGAACTGGGCACGAATCATCCCGGCGAGTTGGCGCCCCTTGTTTCGATGGCCGCACCACAATTCGGATTGCTCACCGGAATCGGCCGAGAACACATGGAATTTTTTAAAACGCTCGAAGGCGTGGCCCGGGAGGAGGGCGTGCTGGGCGAATTGTTGCCGGCCGGTGGAAAACTTTTTCTGTATGGCGATGATAAATGGAGTCAATCCATTGCCGAACGCAGCAATGCCCCGGTGATCCGCGTAGGGTTTGCTGAACCAAACGACTGGCGCGTGGGTACCGTGGAAGTGACTGAAAGCGGAACGACATTTGAAGTACACGCACCATCTATCGAGCTCAGTGGAAATTACACCACCCCACTGCTCGGCCGCCATCAGGCCGCCAACGGCACGCTGGCCATCGCGGCGGCGGCGGAGTTGGGTCTTAGTCGAGACGCCATCACGCGTGGCTTGGCCGAATGCCCGGTGTCGGCGATGCGTTTGCAGTTGAGTGAAAAAAACGGCGTGCGCTGGCTGAATGACGCCTACAACGCCAATGCCGATTCAGTGCGCGCCGCGCTGGATACATTGGCCAGCCTGCCAATGAAAGGGAATCGCTTTGCCGTGCTGGGCGATATGGCCGAGCTGGGCAGTCACGCCGAATCTGCGCACCGGGAGGCGGGGGAGCGTGCGGCGAATTGTGTGAATGGGTTGATCGCAGTCGGCGAACAGGCATCGGTCACCACGGCGGCTGCTCGCGAGGCAGGATTGGCTCAGGCCGAAGCCGTGCCGGATATCGGAGCGGCATCTGAGTTGTTACGGAATTGGTTGCAGCCGGGTGACAGCATTTTACTAAAGGCTTCACGCGCCGAGCGATTGGAGCAACTTGAAGAATTGATTTAAGGGAGGATGTTTTATTATTTGAGTCAACTACCGGAATGGCTGGTTGCCAATGGCCATGCCCAGTGGGGCGACTGGCTTTCGCCGCTGCGCGTGTTTCAGTACATCACCTTTCGCGGCGCGGGCGCGGCGGTGACGGCATTGGGGTTATGTTGGCTGCTCGGGCCGATGGTGGTTCGCTGGCTCAAACGCATTGGCGTGCGGCAGGAATATGAAGACCGCGCGCGTGCGGATGGCAAAATGACCGACGGCGTGTCCAAACGCGGCGTGCCGACTATGGGCGGTTTACTCATCGTCGGCGTGATCGATCTCTCGGCTTTACTGTGGGCACAATGGAATCCGCTGGTTACCTTAACGCTGCTCTCAATGTTGGTGCTGTGTCTGTTGGGGTTTTATGACGACTATTCAAAAATCAGCCAGCAAAACAGCGAGGGACTCACGGAAAAAGTAAAGCTCGTCGTTCAGTTTGTCCTCAGCGCAACCATCGCCGTGTATCTGTGGCGGCTGGAAGAAACGCGCCAACTCATCACTGATGTGATGGTGCCATTTCTGAAGGATCCGATTCTATCCGGCCCCTCAGCCACAATGGTGTTTTCGTGGGCAGCGGGAGTGGGCTTGCTCATTACTGTATGTGCGATTATGGGCAGCTCAAATGCGGTGAACTTCACCGACGGCCTGGATGGGCTTGCGGTGGGCAGCGTGCTGATTGTGTCGATGGTGTTTTTTGTGTTCACCTATATCGCGGGACACGCAAAATTTGCCGCCGAATTATACGTGCCGGCGGTGTCCGGCGCGGGCGAACTTTCGGTGGTGTGTGCCGGAATGATGGGCGCGTGTCTTGGGTTTTTGTGGTTCAACTGTTTTCCCGCCCGTGTGTTTATGGGCGACACCGGTTCACTGGCGCTGGGCGGTTCGCTCGGCATCATAGCCGTGCTGATTCACCAACCTTGGGTGCTGGTTATTGCCGGAGGCATTTTCGTACTCGAAGCGGTTTCGGTGATCCTCCAACGCGGCTGGTATAAATGGACGCGCATCCGTACGGGCGAAGGTCGCCGCATATTTTTGAAAGCCCCGTTGCACCATCATTTTCAGGAAAAAGGCTGGCACGAAAATCAAGTGGTGGTGCGCTTTTACATCCTTGGCATATTATTTGCCGTGCTTGCTCTCGCCACGCTGAAACTCCGCTGACCTATGGATTGGGCAGGGAAAAACGCGTGTGTGATCGGGCTTGGCCGCAGCGGCATATCTGCGGCGGAGCTATTGCTGCAACAAGGCGCAACAGTCACCGCAGTGGATAACACGGACACGTGCGTGCTGCAGCAAACCGCTGCTGCCCTCACCGAAAAAGGGGCAACGTGCCGGCTTGGTGTGGATGAGATTCCGGATGCTTTTGATCTTGCCGTGATCAGCCCGGGGGTGCCTTTAGCGTTGCCAATGGTCGCCAGCCTGCGTTCACGCGGCGTTCAAATTTGGGGAGAAATGGAATTAGGCTGGCGATTCACCGAATGCCCTGTCATCGCCATCACTGGCACCAACGGCAAAACCACCACCACCGAATGGGTCGCCTCGCTCCTGAGCCAAGCGCAGTGCCGCACGGTCGCTTCCGGTAATATTGGCACGCCACTTTGCACGGTGGTGAGCCAAACCCGTGAACTTGATGCGGTGACGCTTGAGGTGAGTTCCTTTCAGCTTGAGACCATTGCGGACTTTCGCCCCGCCATTGGAGTGCTGCTCAATCTCGCCCCGGACCATTTAGACCGGCATGGTTCGATGGGAAAATACATTCGCGCCAAAGCGCGTTTGTTTGAAAACCAAAAGCCCATCGATTACGCGATCGTTCAACTCGAAGCCCTGCGCGAATTGGAAAAACTCGATCTATCGCCTCCCTCGAAAATCATTACCTTTAGTGCGACCGATGCCTCCGCTGATTTGCATATGGACCGCCGGTTGCTTGTGAGTCAGTTGCCCGGATGGCCCGGACCGTTACTTGACCTTGATGAATGGGCGATCGACGGCCTGCACAACGCCGAAAATCTGATGGCCACGTTCGCGGTGGGGTATTGCCAGAAAATTTCCGTCGACAAAATTAAAGCCACGATGAGTCGTAGTCACGTCGGGCCGCATCGCTGTGAGATTGTGGCTGAAATTGGAGGCGTGCGATTTGTGAACGACTCGAAAGCCACTAACGTCCACGCCCTATGTGGCGCATTGCAATCAATGCCGACGGGCAATTCACAGAAAAATATTTGGCTGATCGCGGGCGGGCAGGACAAGGGGTTGGATTTTCTCGCGGCCGGCCCGGAAATTGCCCGACGGGTGAAAGGCGCCTTTTTGATCGGTGAGGCACGAGAGCAAATTCTTGGTGATTGGACCCTCTTTTCGCCTTGTAAAACGGTGGCAAATCTGCTAGAAGCAGTGGCAGAAGCAAGGAGGAAAGCTGTTCCCGGAGATGTGGTTTTGCTGTCACCGGCTTGTGCCAGTTTTGATCAATTTGACAGCTATGAACACCGGGGCCGCGAGTTTTGCCAGGCAATCGTCGGGTTAAACACGGGCACCCGAACCGACGATTGAACGTCAGAAGCACTCCGGGAAGTAACCCGAATGGCGTGTGCCTGTTCACACGCTGTCGACAAGTTTTTCACAATGGGTTTGGCGGGCTACCCTCCTTGCTGTTAACTAATGCCTCGCCTTCGGGCGTGGGAGACAAGGAGGTGTTGACCCGATGACCGGGTTTCCACAAATCAACAGGAGGGTGTTATTATGAAGGAAACCAATCCAATTATTCCGCCGGGATTAAACTTTGAGGGCGTGAGCCGCGGGCGATCCAACATGCGTATGGCAGTCATCGTTGTGGTGCTGTTGCACGTGGCACTGTTTACCGGCATTTTGTTTAATGCCTGCAAACAAAAAGATGAGGCTGCCGAAGGCCCTAAATCCACCGCCGAGCAAATGGCAGAAATCGCCGGCCCGGCGCCCCAGCCTAAAAACGAGTCGATGCCCGATCCGGTGGTGACTCCGCCGATCGGAAGCGGAGGATTCAATGGCGATCCCATTCCCGCACCGGTGGCCTCACTGCCCATCTCCGCACCGCCCATTGGCGTTACTCCAACGGGTTTGGCAAACACAGGTGTGCCTCAGCCCGTTCACTCAGCGATTCCCTCGCCAATTCCGCCCGCACCGGTCACCGGCACAGTCGAGCATGTCGTGACCAAGGGGGACTCCTTTTATTCCATCGGCAAAAAATATGGCGTGGGAATGAATGCCGTGTCGAAGGCTAATCCGAATATCGTTCCCACCCGATTACGCATCGGACAGAAAATCATCATCCCCGCTGCGACACCAAAGCCATTGGCTGCGCTGCCCCCGGCCAACAGTGTGCCCGATGCGCCCAACACGTACACCGTGAAAAAGGGTGACACGCTTGGCCACATTGCACTTAAACATCGCACCAAAGTTGCCAACCTAAAATCGATGAACGGATTGACATCTGATTTCCTTAAGATCGGCCAAAAACTCACCGTACCCATGAGAGCATCCGCACCCGCATTGCCGACGCCAATTCCGTCCGCACCCCCGGCGTTGTCGCCAACCACCGGATTGCCGATCAGCGTGCCCGTGGTACCCGAAGCGGTTGGGCCACCGAGCAGTAGTGTGGCACCTCCTCCGCCCGCGGAGTAAGGCTGGCCAGCCGCCATGCGGTACGCCACCACCATTCTTGCGTTTTGCGTAGCCGGTCTGCTGGCGCTGGGCATGGTGATGCTCTATAGTGCCGGTATGGCCACCGGCGGCGCCCGTTATATCATAATGCAACTCGTGTGGGGCGGGATTGGATTGGGCGTATGTTTTGCCGCCACTTCCGTGGACTACCGGATTCTCCAACGCTTTGCACTGCCATTATTCGTTGGCACGCTGGTGATGCTGGTGTTGGTTTTAATTCCGGGCATCGGCATTAAACTCAACGGCGCCCGCCGGTGGTTTGATCTTGGGCCGATGAATTTCCAGCCATCTGAATTAGCAAAAATTACTCTGCTGATTGCGATCGCTGCGTGGGCTGATGAACATGTCAAAAAAATGCGTGAATTTCGGTATGGACTCCTTTTGCCCGGGGCATTTATTGGCCTCACTTTGGGTTTAGTTTTTCTGGGGCCTGATTTTGGCACCACCATGTTACTCGCAACGGTGTGTTGTATTTTGTTGTTCGTGGCCGGCACTCACTGGAAATATCTGATCCCGCCAATGGGAGCAGGCGCGGCAGCCATTTCCGTGGCCGTCATGAACGATCCCGTTCGGATGAAACGTATCATGGCATTTTTGCATCCGGAACAGCACCGCGAAGGCACCGGGTTTCAGGCGTACCAAGCCATGCTCGCGCTGGGCTCCGGAGGATCCACCGGGGTGGGATTGGGGAACGGACGGCAGAAGTTGGGCTTTGTTCCTGAACATCACACGGATTTTATTTTCTCCGTGATCGGTGAGGAACTGGGTGTGGTGGCGAGCTTATTGGTGGTGCTCGCATTCGCAGCGATTGTTATTTGTGGATTGTACATCGCATGGCATTCACGCGATCGATTTGGAATGATTCTTGGAACGGGCATTACTTTTCTAATTGGGTTGCAAGCGTTCATTAACATCGGCGTGGTGACCAGTGCACTGCCCAATAAGGGATTGCCGTTGCCGTTCATCAGCTACGGCGGATCGAGTTTGGTGATGATGCTTGGCAGTGTGGGCGTGCTGCTCAGCATTGCCAGTCGTGCAGACGAATCTCCACCCGAAAAATCCGAGGGGCGGGAACCCGCTCACGAATCCCAGAAACTGTTGCCCGAAACATCCTGATGCCTCTCCACGTGGCCATTGCGTGTGGAGGGACCGGCGGCCATTTCTTCCCCGGCGTGGCAGTGGCCCGTGAACTGCAGCGATCCGGCGCGCGGGTGACGCTCGTGGTTTCCGAAAAACCGGTTGACCAGCAAGCCGTTGCGACTGTGCCGGATATTCCACATTGGAGCGTGCCTGCGGTGGGCTTCAGTGCGCGGCATCCCATTCGTTTTCTACTCGGGTTACGCGCGGCGAAGAAATGTGTTCGTCGTCATTTTGAAATAGACCGGCCTCAAGCCGTACTGGCAATGGGAGGCTTCACCTCCGCAGCACCCATTTGGGAGGGGCGGCGCCTCGGCGCGGCTACGTTTTTGCATGAATCTAATGCAATTCCCGGACGGGCGAACCGTTTACTGGCGCGCAGTGCGGATGAAATTTTTGTGGGCTTCGAGGCTGCGGCTAGCCATTTCCGCGGGCGGGCCAGAGTGACCGGCACGCCTGTGCGGGAGGCCTTCCGCAAGCAACCCACAATAGCGGAACCGTTGTTGCTGATCACCGGCGGCAGTCAAGGTGCTCGCGCAATTAACCAATTGGTGACAGCAAGAAAATTGACCGACTTACCAATCCTCCATCTTTGTGGTCCGGATGATTTGGCTTCGGTGAAAACCGCATACGCCAAGCACTCCCCGCACGCGGAAGTTCACGCGTTTTGTGAGGACATGCCTTTGGCTCTGGCGCGTGCGTCATTAGTCATTAGTCGGGCGGGAGCTTCTTCTCTGGCAGAATTTGCCGCCGCGCGAGTGCCGGTGGTATTAATTCCACTCCCCAATGCAGCGGACGATCATCAACGCGCCAATTCCCAGGTGGCAGAGCAGGGGGGAGGTGCAATTGTGTTGGAGCAAAACGAAATCACTCCCGAGCTCTTATCCGAACGGGTTCAGGAGTTGATGAATGATTCTTCCCGCCTTCACAAAATGTCTGAAGCCATCGGCAAACTCGATGCGCCCGATGCAGCGCGGCAAATTTCCAGCCGCATTCTTGAGCATTTGGGATAACGTGCCGTAGACAAACACGCCCGTACCCATTAAACCGTCCGTGGATGAAACGATTGAACCGCGAGACGATGGCGCATTGGCTGGCAAACGCTCGGCCTGGAGCGCCGGTGTATCTTGTGGGCATCGGCGGATGTGGGATGAGTGGGTTGGCGCATTTACTGCTTGATGCGGGCTTTGCGGTTCGCGGATCCGATTTGCGGGAAAACAAAGAGGTGCGCCAACTACGCGAGCGCGGCGCAGGAATTTTCATAGGCCATGCGCCGGAACAACTTCAAAACGCCCAACCCGAGCTTGTCGTTTATAGTTCGGCTATTCGCACAAATAATCCGGAGTTATCCGTAGCCGAAGCATTAGGCGCACCCGTTGCCCGCCGAGCCGTGTTGCTGGCGGCACTGGCGCATCGGTGCCGGAGTGTTTGCATTGCGGGCATGCACGGAAAAACCACCACCACGGCTCTGTTGGCGCATGCGTTGGAGGTCATTGGAGCGACTCCGGGCTTTGCGGTCGGGGCGTTGGCGCCGCAACTGGGCCGCCACGCGCGGGGAGGGGAGCGTGAGGGCGGCGATTCTTTTTTTGTGGTGGAAACCGACGAGAGCGACGGCACGCTGCGTGAGTTTTATCCGCATCAATCCATCGTGCTCAATATCGATGAGGAGCATCTTGATTTTTATTCAGATTTCAAAGCGGTGTGCGATGAGTTCAGCACGTTTGCGGAGCAGACGAGTGGCACGCTGTTTTATTGCGCCGATGACCCGAGGTTGGAGGAACTGTACGGCGACCGGCCGGAAGCGGTAACATTTGGGTTCGATCCATCGGCCAATTATCGCGCCCAAATTCAGCCGGACCACAGCTTTACGGTTTGGCGGGGTACGGTAAATTTAGGTGAATTTACCATTCGGTTGATTGGCGAAAAAAATATTTCCAACGCTGTCGCCGCAATTGCCTTTTTACATCACAACGGATTTGCTGAGAGAGAAATTAACAGGGCCGTCGCGGGGTTTCGGGGCGTGGAACGCCGGCAACAGGAAATTTTTTGTGATGATCGCTTCCGCATTTTTGATGATTACGGGCATCATCCTCGGGAAATCACCGCGACGATCCGCGCGATTAAGGAACATTGCGGCGGTCGATTGTTGGTGGCTTTTCAGCCACATCGCTACTCGCGCACGCAATACTTGCTCGGCGAATTTTCAGAGAGCTTTGATGGCGCGGATTTGTTGTGGATCACTGAAGTGTACGCCGCAAGCGAATCTCCCATCGCGGAAGTGAACGGGCAACGCCTTGCTGCTGCCATCAGCAAACAAGGACAACCGGCAGTCTACGCAGACTCACTGGAAGTGTTGCGCGGAATGGTGCATGAGGCATTGCGACCGGGCGATGTGGTGGTGTTTCTGGGTGCGGGAGATATCACCGGTGTGGCGCATCAGGTGGGTGAAGATTTGAGTTTAATTAAAAATGAACGGCCAAACACATTCCAAAACACTGCGTGCTCAGTTGAGTGAAGCCTCGCGCGTGGCGGAACATGAGCTGTTGGCCAAACGCACCACGCTTGGTGTGGGCGGGCCGGCGGAAATTTTTATTGAGCCTGCGAACGAAGCGGACCTCGCATTGGTGGTACGATACTGTAAGGCAAACGAGGTGCCCCTGTTCGTGCTTGGGCGCGGTTCCAATTTGCTGATTCGGGATGGTGGAATACGAGGGGTGGTGCTGAGTTTGCATCAAGATTTTTTTTCGCGTCTTAAAGTGCGCGGCGGTGAACTGCATTGCGGCGCGGGCGCGCGGTTAAAGCACGTAGCAAATGCCGCGCGTGATGCGGGGCTGGGAGGCTTGGAGTTTCTTGAGGGCATTCCCGGCTGCATTGGAGGTGCGTTGCGGATGAATGCCGGTGCGATGGGCGCGATGATTTTTGAGGTGGTGGAGTGTGTGCGGTTTATGGGTGATGATGGGACAGTCGAGGAACGTCCGGCGGCGGTGATGGCGGCGGAATATCGAAGCTGTCCCCTGCTTCGCGATCACATCGCTCTTGGAGCGGTGCTGCGAGGTGAAGGGGCCGACTCGGAAACGGTACGGGCGCGGATGGAGGGATTTCGCAAACATCGCACATCTACCCAGCCGCATAACCGGAGTGCGGGGTGTATGTTCAAAAATCCGATCGAAAAACCGGCCGGTCAACTCGTGGACGAATGCGGGTTGAAGGGGTACCGCGTGGGAGGTGCAAGCGTTTCGGAGCTGCACGGTAATTTCATTATTAATGACGGCCAAGCTACAGCCGACGAAATCATTGCCCTCATCCAGCACGTGCGTGCGGAGGTGTTAAAGGCAACCGGAATTGAGCTTCAAATTGAGGTGCAAGTCGTCGGCGAATAACTCGCATTTTTTCCTTAAACGGCGTCTTTTGGATTGTTAATAAATCGGATTTTTGTATACTCGCGGTTAGGAGGTTTGACGAATCAGTTCCACATCATTGTCATGGCCGGAGGGCCAGGCGCGGAACGGGAGGTTTCATTGCGTTCGGGCATGGCCGTGTGCAAGGCATTACGCGCGAAGGGGCATGACGTGAAGGAAATCGATCCGTTGGAAAAAGACTGGAATCTTCCCCCCGACACGGAGGTGGTTTTTTTGGCATTACACGGCGAATACGGCGAGGACGGTCAGGTGCAAACCCGGCTCGAATCATTGGGCATTCCTTACACCGGCAGCGGGCCTGAAGGCAGTCGCGTGGCGTTTGACAAAGAATTAACAAAACAGGTGTTTGAGCAAAACAAAATCCCCACGCCGCGCTGGACAATGCTGCGTACCCCCAATGCGCCCGTGCCCGAACACCTCGGCAAAGGGTGGGTGCTCAAACCGCCACGACAAGGCTCTAGCGTGGGTCTGAACATAGTGGAAACACCCGATCTTTGGAGTGCGGCCTTGGCCGTTGCGGGCAGTTATGGGGGGGCGGTGTTGTGTGAGGAACTCATCCGAGGCCGGGAAATCACGGTGGGTATTCTCGGTGACGCTGCGCTGCCGATCGTCGAAGTCCGGCCCAAAAGCGGAGCATACGATTACCGCAATAAATATACCGTGGGCGCCACGGATTATTTTTGCCCGGCGGATTTACCCGATGACACTGCCGGCCTTGTTACAGAAATTAGCCTCAAATCATTTAAGGCCGTGGGGGCAACAGAATTTGGACGGGTGGATCTGATGCTTGACGAGGCGCTCAATCCGTATGTGCTCGAGGTCAACACTCTGCCTGGTCTTACCGAGACCAGTCTCCTGCCCAAAGCTGCCGAAGTCAACGGGATGAAGTTTCCTGAGTTGTGCGAGCAGATGGTAGGTTTGGCAATGCAACATCATGTGGGGTAGAAAACGAAATCGCCGCCAAGGCCGATACCGGTTGTTGGAAGTGGACCTGCCAGTGGACAAGGTTCGCCGCCAGCGTGTGAAAGTGTTTGCCCGCTGGGCCGGGGGGGTGATTGGGTTGGCGGCATTATTTTTCGGCGTGTGGCAGGGCGGCGCATGGGCGATGCGCGTTGGCTTTTATGAAAATGACATTTTCACGGTCAAAACAATCGACGTGCAAGTTCGGGGGGTTATCCGGTCTGATCAATTGGAGAAAATGGCTGGAGTGCGTACCGGCGAAAATTTATTTCGGGTAGATTTGCTGCGCATAAAACGGGATCTCGAGCTGACTCCGCTCATCGAATCGGCAGCTGTGGAACGCGTACTGCCCGACACGCTGCGGTTACGCATCGTGGAGCGACGTCCGATAGCGCAAGTGGTGGGGTTTCGCCAAAGACACGATGGGCAACTCGTGCGGCAGGTTTACTGGCTCGACGCACGCGGCGTGGTGATCCCGCCAATCGCCGCCCGGCTCACCGTGCAAAAAAAACAACCCAAGTGGCTTCCGCTTATCGTCGGAATCCCGCCCGCCAAACTATTGCCCGGCCGTACCGTGGATTCACCTGCGGTGCGCTCGGCATTGCAACTAGTCAGCCGATACGAACTTTCGTCGATGGCCGGCTTGGCCCACTTGCGGCAAATCGATGTGACAAATCGTGAAACGCTGGTTGTTGTCACCTGGCAGGGTGCACACGTGACGCTTGGCCTGAATGGATTGGATGGCCAACTTCGGCGTTGGCGGCAAATTTACGACCTCGGCCGACAACATCATCGCGCCGTGTCCACGGTTGATTTATCCATCAAAAACAATCTTCCCGTGCGCTGGGTGCACGCGCCTTCCCGTCCAACGGGCGGTTGAGAGCTATGTTTGATCGATCAGAAATAATTGTGGGTTTGGAAATTGGGACCACCAAGGTTTGCGCTGTGGTGGGTGAGGCCGATGCCGAGGGCGCGTTGCAAATCATTGGCGTGGGAACCGAACTCACCCGGGGTGCGGTGCGCAAGGGCGAGATCGTGAATCGGGACCTGGCCGAAGAGGCAATCCGCGGGGCGCTGGCGGCTGCTGAAGAAAGTGCGGATGTGGAATTGCGCAGGGTTTATTTGTCAGTTACCGGCAGTCATATCGAAGGCAATAATTATCATGGCGTGCATCCGATTGCTTCGGTTGATCGGGAAATCGAAGAGGAAGATCTCACAGCAGTGGCACGCAAAGCGCGGCCGCAATTAACCGAGGGGCGTGAGGTGTTGCATGCGTTATGTCAGGGATATCGAGTGGATGGGCAGGGCGGGGTGGACAATCCATTAGGCCGGTTTGCATCGCGTTTGGAAGTGGATGTGCATGTGATCAGCGGCCAAATCACTCGGTTACAAAACCCTGTGTATGCAGTGAAAGGGCTGGGATTACAGGTTGAAGATCTGGTTTTTGCCGGCCGATCCTCAGCCCGCGCTGCATTATCACCCGAGCAATGTGAGCAGGGAGCGCTGCTCATCGATCTCGGCGCAGGCACCACGGAATATGTGGTTTATCATAACCGATCGTTGCGCCATAGCCATGTGATTGCCGTGGGGGGGGAGCACGTTTCCAACGATATTTCCGTGGGCCTCAAACTATCTAATGCGCGTGCGGAGGAACTCAAACTCAAACACGGTGCGGCAATGCTCGATCCCGCCGCACACGGACAAACCCATGATTTTGTCAGCGATGTCGGACTCTGTAACCGCACCGTGAGCATCAGTCATTTACACCAGATCGTGCACGCGCGCCTGGAGGAATTGCTGCTCCTCATCCGTGATGATCTTGCCCGCGAAGGCCTCTTGGCGCATCTGCGCGCCGGGGTAGTGCTTACCGGGGGAGGGGCGCGTATGCCGGCGATGGAACGTCTGGCTGCACATGTATTTCAAATGCCAGCGCAAACAGCCCGCGCATCGCTGGGGAGTGGGCCGAGTAGTATTCTCGATGAACCTGAGTGCAGCACCGCGCTGGGGCTCGTGAAACTGGGCGCGCAACAACGCGCCACCGGGCGTCAATCGCGGACCGGGGTGTTCAACTGGTTGGCGGGTAAATTGGTGGGAAGTTAATTATGGCCGAACAACAAAAATCAAAAGAGGTCAGTATTAAAATCGTGGGCCTAGGAAGCGCAGGCGGACGCGTGGTGGATAGTCTTGCGGCACTGGGTTTTCCCGCTAACCGTTTTTTAGCATTGGATACCGACAGCGAGAAATTGCAGCACTGGCAACTTGCCGAAAAGTTGCAGCTTGGGGAAAGTAACCGGCGCGGATGGAGTTGCAGTGGCGATGACAGCGTAGGAGCTGCATGTTTGCGTGCGGCTAAAAATACGCTGGCAGGAAAGCTGGCAGACACGGATTTAGTCCTGATTGTCTCCGGCCTGGCGGGCGGTCTGGGCGGCGGCGGCGCCCCTGTGGTGGCGGAGATCGCCGCAGATGCCGGGGCACTAGTGGTTGCGGTGGCCATTGAACCGTTTGATTTGGAAGGCCTTGATGCTCAGGCGGAAGAAGCCCTCCAACGTCTGCGAGGCATCGCCGACACCGTTGTATGCGTACCCAACCAAACGGTGATGGATTGCCAACCTAATGGAGCATCGGTGCCGGAATGTTTTGAGGCGGCCAATAATTTAATTCTTGAAGCTCTGTTGGGCATCGGCAGGTTGCTGCGAACCAATGGGCAGATGAGCATCGATTTCGCACATTTTCATTCGCTATTTGCCGGGCAACATGCCGAGAGCGTGTTAGCCACGCTTGAGGTGATGGGCGACTCACGCCCAAGTGCATTGATGGATGCGATTCTTCGCCACCCCCAACTCGATGCCGGGAAAATATTAGGCCAAACAAACGGCATTGTTTTATGTCTTTCGAGTGGTGAAGATTTGCCGATGGATGAAGTGGAGGACGTGGTGAGCCATCTTCGCGATGCTGCGCCTACCGCCAAAGTATTGCTTAGTGTGCACAGCGAAAGCGGGCAGGGCGATGGACTTGCGGCGTTGATTATGATGCCGAAACCCACGGATAACATCACGGCTGATGCGGGTGTCGCAGCGCCCGCCAAAACAGATGCTGAACCGGTCAATCGACTGGAACAAATACCGGTTGATTCACCGCCGGAAATTGTCACTGAAACGCCACCGGCCCGCCCGGCACTCTGGACGGCGTACCAACAACAACTTCCGCTGATCAATATTTCAAAAGGCCGTTTTGATAAAGGCGAACCCACGGTGTTTAATGGGGAAGATCTTGATATCCCCACTTATCAGCGCCGAAATATTGTCCTGAACTGATGGCCCCGAAATCCCTCGCCATAAGCTCGGCTTTGGGGCAACGTTCCTTCAGCCATGCAGTGGTATACTGAACTGGCTTTATTGCTACTTTTTACGGGGATCGGCTTTTTCTTTGCTTTGGCGGAAACGGCGCTGCTCACCTTGGGTAAATGGCGCCTTCGCCAAATCACCGCGCACCAACCTGAAAGCGGTGTTTTTATTCGAAAACTACTCGCCGCCCCGCATGATTTGCTGGCGACAATGACGCTGGTGACCACGCTCGCGCACGCGGCGATTATCGCCACGGCACTGGCCATCAGTTGGAAACTCGACAAACAACACTTTGTCTTCGTCGCTCTTTTGTTGGCAGCGGGATTATTGCTTTTCTGTGAAGTGGTGCCCAAGACATTGGCCATGCGTCGTCCGCAATCCTGGGCGCCGCGTGTGGCTCGTCCTTTGTTGTGGTTGGTTTGGTTCACTCAACCTGTCCGTTTTGTGGCACAATGGATCAATCGACAACTGCTCCGGCTGGTGCCCAACTCCATCAAACCGATGCCGGAACTTTCGGATGAAGAATATAGCGAACTGATCGAACTGGGTTGGCAATCAGGCACATTAGGTATTTCGGAAAAGGAAATTATCCTCAATATCATGCGGTTGGATCGGCGACCGGTGTCAGATTTAATGCGCCCGCGTTCACAGATGGCGTGTATCCCGCACAATCTTGAATTGCCGGAGCTCATAGCTTCTGCACGGGAAAATCAGCATCGGCGATTGCCCATGTACGATGAATCGCCCGACACCATAGTGGGTGTATTAAATGCACCCCGCCTGTTGGCTGATCCGACGGTGGATATGGTGGAGGTGATTGATTTCCCCTCATTTGTTCCAGAAGAAATGAACCTGCTGGAATTGCTAAAAAGTTTTCAACGTTACCAACATAACATGGCGATTGTGCTTGATGAGTTTGGCGGTACAGTCGGGTTGGTCACACTGGAGGATATTCTTAATGACGTGGTCGGTGGACTGCGACGCGAGGGAGGTGCGGATGAATTTGTAATGGAGGAAATTGCTCCGGGCAATTGGCGACTAAGCGGCAGCGTGTGGTTGGAAGATTTTCGCCGTGAATATCCCCAGCTTCAACGCGCGAAAGGGGTGGACACGATCGGCGGTTTGGTTGCTTCCCAAATGGATGTAATCCCGCCGGTCGGCACGGAAGTAGAATATAGTGGATTGAAACTCAAAATCACCGAAGCGGATGGTCGACGCGTGCTGGAGGTGGAAGCTCAACGAATTGGGGGAGGCCGATGACCGGATTGCAATGGATATTGTTAGGGGCTGGGTTTGCGAGCTGTCTCGGTGTTTCTGCTTTTCTCTCCGGAATGGAAGCGGGATTGGCGGAAGTGAGCCGATTGCGTCTACGCCGACGTGCCCGTGAAGGAAATAAAAAAGCAATTCGGTTGCAACGCTATCTCGATCAACCGGAAGACACGCTTTGGACTATTTTGGTCGGGAACACCCTGGCCAATCTGCTTGTGCTGTTAGCCACCCTTTATTTTTTACAATTTTTGCTGGATGTAAAAGACCCCGGCAAGTTGGTGCAATGGAATGCAATGGCCTGGGTTTATTGGGCTCTCTTTGGCGTGTGTGTGCTGGTCTTTTATACGTTGTGCGAGCTGTTGCCCAAAATGGTTTTTCGCAAATATCCCAACCGATTGTGCTTATTTTTGACGTCGATTTTTGGGATCATCGATACCCTGCTCGGGCCGCTAGTGGAATTACTGCGAATTGTTTCACGCTTGCTGCTTTTCACCACGGGCGGGCGGGAATTGCAAGGTCATCTGTTTGGCAGCCGTGAGGAACTCAGGCAATTGATGACTGAAAGCGGGCATGGGCTTTCGGAAGACGAACGTGAAATGATTGACCGCGTACTCGATTTGCAAAAAATTCCAGTGCGTGATTTAGCAGTGTCCTTCGAGGACTTGCCGCTGGTTACAACTGAAACGCCCATCGCAGAAGTGGTTCGAAATGTCGGCGTGGTGCCCTACACCCGAATGCCCGTTTGGCAGGAAAACGATGGGCGCCGGCGCATCGCGGGTGTTGTCAACCTGCGTCGGCTCATATTTTTGCCGGAAAACGAATGGCAACGACCCATTGGGCATTTTTTGGAATCGGCATTGTATCAGGACGAAGATATTCGTCTGCAAAAACTGCTGCATCTGATGCAACGTTCCGGCCAACGGGTGGTGATCATTCTGGACAAACGCAAACGTGAACTCGGCATCGTGAGCTTACCGGATATTTTGAAGGTCGTCTTCGGGGAGGTGAAAGTCTAATGGACTGGGGGGAAGTTACTGTTGTTCCGCTGCTGATTCTTGCTGTTGGCGTTTTGGTATTTCTTAACGGCTTCTTTGTTGCGGCGGAATTTGCGTTGGTCAAACTTCGCGACACCCAGCTTGAACCCCTGGTAATTGCCGGCCAACGCCGCGCACGAATGGCACGGCATTTACTCAAAAATCTCGACGAATATCTTAGTGCTTGTCAACTTGGCATCACGCTTGCCAGTTTGGGTTTGGGATATGTCGGGCATCCAATTTTCAACAAACTACTTGCTCCCATTTATGAACTTCAGATAAACGGATCGCCACTTTTATCAGATCCCCATTGGCAACATACTATTTCCATCGCTGTGGGTTTTACAGTTGTTACCTTGTTACACATTGTCGTGGGTGAAATGGCACCCAAATGGTTGGCGATTCAGCGACCGTTGCCGACCAGTTTGTGGGTGGCGTATCCATTACGCTGGTTTTACTGGATTATGTATCCATTCATTTGGTTACTCAACAATTGTGCGCTTTGGTTGTTGAGGAAAGTTGGGTTGGATGTTTTTGATGAAAGCGAGCATAGTCATTCAGAAGAGGAATTACGAATGATGATTGGTTCGACGGGTGGAAGATCCGACCGCGAACAATTTAGCCGCGATTTAGTGCTCAACGCATTTGATCTCAAAAACCGAGTGGCAAGGGATGTGATGCGTCCGCGACGCGAAATTATGGGGTTCAACACCCAATCGAATCTCGAGGATTGCCTTGTGATGGCGGAAGAATCGCGACACTCGCGCTTCCCATTGTGCGTCAACGGCAATCTCGATGAAACGCTGGGCGTCGTACACATCAAAGATTTATATGCCCGGCGCCGCACGGCTAAAACGGCGGATGAGTTACGGGAATTTGCGCGGGAATTAGTGTACACACCCGAAACGGCGCGGCTGGAAGGGTTGCTGCAAATCTTCCTAGACCGGAAACTGCATTTTGCATTGGTGGTGAATGAATATGGCGACACGGTTGGGATGGTGACGCTGGAAAATATTTTGGAGGAATTGGTTGGGCAAATCCGCGATGAGTTTGATGAACACGAGAAACCGTTTTTCGTGCAAACCGATGAGGTCACTTGGACGCTGGAAGGCTCCATGCCCCTGCACGAACTGGAGGAGTTGACCGGCGAACCCTGTGACGACAAGGGCGTGACTACCGTGAGCGGATTAATCACCAAACGACTCGGCACTTTCGCCAAGGTGGGCGATATGCTGGAATTAGGCCGCTATGAATTGCGCGTGGAACAAACGTACCGGCGACAAGTGGAGCGCGCACGGCTCATCAAGCTCAGTGAACGGGAGCCCACGGAAGAAGAGCCGGAAGGTTAAAGGCAGTCACCACGGCGGATTTTGAGGAAGACGGTTATCAAAGTCCGTTAATAACCCCTGCTGAAATTCGCCGGCAAACGTGCCGCTAAAAAATCGGTCCAAGCCTTCGCGATGTAAATTTTCCCAACTGCGTTCTTCGTCACCGGGATTGATCGGAAAAAACAATGCGCCACTTGTTTTCGCCGCCTTGTGATCGCCGGGAGCGTCACCAATCATCAGGATTTTTTCTGCGGGATATTTGCCTTTGGTAGCCAATTCGAGGTGCTGTGTTTTAGTGCCCATTTCCTGCCCGGCAATGGCGCACACAAATTCGTCCAAACGATTCTCGGCCCATTCGCGTTCGAGTGCCTCGGTTGGTGTTTGTGAAATCACCATGCAATCCGCCTTCGCAGCTGCAGAACTGAGCGATTCGCGTACGAGGGGAAACGGCGGCACACCCTGCACAATGTCTTTCACGGAAACATTCACTGCGTCGCTCCACGTCTTGATCCGAACAAGGCCCTCGTTGCCGTTGGCGACTTCGGCGTCGAGCGTGGCGTTGCCGAGTTTAGATTCGCGATTCACCCATTCAAGCAGGGCGGGGAACGTGGGCACTGCAATCCCGCGTGCGGAGATTTCTTTGCGTGCGCTTATTAATTGCAAGGCACGGATGACTGCGTGGAAGCGATTGCATCCGCGGGTTTTGGAATAAAGGTTTACGAACTCCCAAACTTCACGGGCGTATTTGCTGGCGGCCTGTAGTTCAAAATGTTTGATGAACATTGGCGCAAAGCATTCTTTGTGTTTGATTTCCATCGAATCAAACACGCAGCCATCGGAATCGATTCCAATGAAATAGTCCTGTGTCGGTTGAAACTCGCGAAGGGCTTGGGCTGGATCACTCATGCGTTATAGGTCGTTGAGGAAACATCACCGCCGCGTCCGGTCCAGTTGGTGTGGAAGAATTCGCCACGTGGTTTGTCGAGGCGTTCGTAAGTGTGGGCACCGAAGTAGTCGCGTTGGGCTTGGAGTAGATTTGCGGGGAGACGTTCGGTGCGGTAGCTGTCGAAGAATGACAGGGCGGTGCTGAAGGCGGGCACGGGAATGCCGCGTTTGGCGGCGACGGCGATGACGTTGCGCCAACCTTTTTGTGTGTGGCGGATTTCGCGTTTGAAATAGGTGTCGAGCAGCAATGATTGGAGACGCGGATGTTTGTCGTACGCTTCCTTGATTTTGCCGAGGAACGCGCTGCGGATGATGCAACCGCCACGCCACATCATGGCAATATTGCCGTAGTTGAGGTGCCAGTGGTATTCTTTGGCGGCGGCGCGGAGGAGCATGAATCCCTGCGTGTAGCTGACAATTTTGGAGGCGTAAAGCGCGCAGCGAATGTCTTCGATGAACTTCGCCCGCTCGCGGGTAATGGCGGGTTTGGGGCCGCGGATTTTTTTGCTGGCTTTTACGCGCTCATTTTTTTGCGCTGAAATGCAGCGGGCGTATACGGCCTCGGCAATGAGGGTGATCGGCATGCCAAGTTCGGCGGAATTGATGACGGTCCATTTGCCGGTGCCTTTTTGGCCGGCGGTATCGAGGATTTTTTCCACGAGCGGTTGGCCGTCGGTGTCTTTATAGCCGAGGATGTCACGGGTAATTTCGATGAGATAAGAATCGAGCGGGCCGGTGTTCCATTCGGCGAAGACGGCGTGCATTTCGTCGGCGCTCATTCCGAGGCCGGTTTTCATGAGATTGTATGCTTCGCAGATGAGCTGCATGTCACCGTACTCGATGCCGTTGTGGACCATTTTTACATAATGCCCCGCGCCATCGGCGCCTACCCAGTCGCAACAAGGTGTGTTGTCTTCCACTTTGGCGGAGATGGATTGGAAAATATCTTTTACGTGTGGCCATGCGGCTTGCGAGCCGCCGGGCATAATGGAAGGGCCGATTCGCGCGCCTTCTTCGCCGCCGGATACGCCGGTGCCAATAAAGAGTAATCCACGGGATTCCAAATATTTTGTGCGGCGGATGGTGTCTTCGTAAAGTGAGTTGCCGCCGTCGATAATGATGTCGCCTGGGGCGAGGTGAGGCAGGAGTTTTTCAATGAAGTCGTCGACCGGTTGGCCTGCCTTCACGAGCAGCATGATACGTCGGGGGGCTTTGAGATGGGCGATCATCTCGGGGATGCTGCGTGCGCCGATGATGTTTGTGCCTTGCGCTTCGCCGGCGAGAAATTCGTCCACGCGCGCGGTGGTGCGGTTGTGTGCCACGACGGTGTAGCCGTGGTCGTTCATATTGAGGATGAGATTCTGGCCCATTACGGCCAGTCCGATGAGAGCGATATCGCCTTGGGGTTCCATTAGATTGCGTCACACGGTTCGTGCGAAGCGCGAACGATTACCTAAGCGGGCGCCGGATAAAAGCCAATTTTTGAAAAAAAGAGTGAAAAATGGGTCAAAAGAGTTGTAGGCGCTCATCGCTTTCTAAAGCAGCTTCGAGATTTTGCCAACCGGCTTCGTTCATATTGTGGAAGGCGTGGAGATAAAGGACAACCACGTCGCGCTCGTGATTGGCGAGGAGCGTCTCCAGTGCTGCGGCGAGAGCATCGTCGGCGATGGTTTTAGGTAAATCTTCAACGACGCCTTCCTCGTGTTCAATGCCGAGTGCATCGAGAAATTGAGTAAGAAGGCCAATCTGATGTTTGAGCAGCCAACCGCGCAGGAGCGATCCGGCAGCTTCATCGAAGGCGGGTTTGGACATGGCTTGCACCATGGTTTTGTGACGGGTGGGTTTGGGCTGGCGTTTGAGAAATTGCGGGCGCATGCCGCGCAGTCGGGCGACAGCGCTGAGGGTGGCCTCGTAGAGGTCGCGGTTGTCCTCGGCGGTGTCGGCGAGAATGCGGTGGGCCAATTCAGGTGAGATAAACCCAATCAATTCGTATGAACTCAGCATGGTTTAAATAGCGGTGAGGGTGATGCTGTGGCGTTGGGCCAGAGCGTCTACTTCCGGTTCGTCCAGCAACAGTGTGCGATCGGCCTCGAAGGCGAGCGCGCAGATGTTGGCGGAGGCGCAGGTTTCCAGAGTTCGGGCGCCGAGGCAAGGAATATCAAAGCGCAAGTCGTGGCCGGGCTTGGGGATTTTAACGGCGATCGCACCCTCTGCCAACTCACCGCCACGCGTGAGGCAGGCGTCGGTGCCTTCGAGGCCTTCGACGGCGAGTACAGTGCCGTTTTTGACAACGACGGTTTGGCCGATCTCGAGTCGGCTGGTTTCGCGGGCGATGCGGAGGCCGTATTCAATGTCGGCGCGGACTGCATCGGTGGCATCAGGGCCGAGTTGAAAACCGGCGGTGGGCATAGCGGGCTTGAGCCACGGGGTGGCTTCGATGAGCGTGATGCCGTCCTTTGCCAGTTCATCGGCGATGCCTCCAAATAGGGAGTGGGCGTTTTTCTCAGGCAAACTGGCAAGCAGTTTAATGGCGCGCAGATCGGGGCGTAGGTCAAAAAGATTCTTGGGCGCAATTTGGCCAACCATCACGCATTGAGTGACATTGTGTTTTTGGAACACCTCCACCAGCTTATTGAGCTGCCCGACGCGAAGCCATTCGATCACATCCACCAGATCAGCCAGTTCCGGCTCCGTTTCATCGGTGAAGGCAGCGGCCACGAGATGCTGGACGCCGGCGGCACGGGCTTCGCGTGCGAGGATGCGGGGCAGGGTGCGGTTGCCGGCGATGATGCCTAGCGTGTCCGTGGTGTCAGCCATGGGCGGGAGGTTAACAGGATGAGTAGTTTGGCACAAAAAAAAAGCCCCGCCGGTTTAGGGCGGGGCGGTCAAAAAGGAGATGTTATTTGGAACCGTCTTCGGGGATTTGGAAGTTATCGGTGCCTTCCATCATCAGGGCAATGGCGAGCCGCAGTTGGCGTTGCTCACGATCCAAGTCCTTGGAATCTTTACCAGCAAGCTCCTTGAGGATCTCATTGGCGTGTTGCAGCTTAGTTAGTACGTTCCGGGATTGATCAGCCAGCGTGCCTTTATTGGTGATTTCGGTTTCATCCATAAACCGCACCAATTCAGATTGCAAACCGTCAGCGAGAATATTGAAGGCGTCTTCATCATCCGAATTTTCAGCGAATTTGGCGACGGCACTTTTGTTGTTTTCAAGATAGATATCAACGGTTTCGCCGAGTTCGGTGGTGGAATCTTGCAGCACCTGTAGGGTCCAGTTTTCCACACGTTTTTCCATGCTATTACCCAATTTGTAGGTGTCCTCGTCTTCAGCCCATTTAGGGATTTCTTTGAGGTTTGCTTTCAGATCGGCTACCCAGCTTTCCCAAGTGACTTTTTCACTTCTGATGGTGGAATCAGTTTGTTCGGTGAGAGCACGAAGGACCACGCCGGGTGCTTTGTCCGGATCGGTTAGCACGTTGGCTACTTTGAGACTATCCTTTGAGAGTGCAGTGTATTTTTCCACTTTGCCTTTGTACAGGTCCGTGAAAGTTCCGGCAACATCGAGGGCATCATCTACGAATAGTCGATTGAGTAGCACAAAATACAGTGTGACGAGTGACAGCACCACGATCGTGACGATGACATTGTTTTTGTAGGACCGCTCCAGGCGGTTGCGGGTGGTTTCCACAAATTCTTCCGCGATGTGGATTTCTTGAGGTTTAGAATCGTTGCTCATGATTATGAAATGATTAGGTTGGGTTTGAATTATTGATCAATGCTGTCGTCGATGTTTTGCTTCAGATCATCCACCGTGGTGACGAGTAATTCGAGTACGGAGGAGACTAACATCAAGCCCGCTTGCATATTACTATCCACGGTGATTTGGTTCGCTTCTTTAGCGTGGATGGTTTGGAGATGTTTGTTGATTGCGTCCACCACTGTGATGTGGTCGGCAAAGAGTGAGATTAAAACCTCATCACCGCGTTCCTCGGCAATTCGGCCGAAGGCGGCGATCATTTGATTTTGTTTTTCCTCGTTGAGATTGGGGAAGAGCTCACGCAGTTTTTCATCACGATCTTTTAGGATTTCAACCAGTTGATTCCTGGCGCTCAAGGCAACGCGATCAGGGATATGTTCCAGCCCGCTCAATTGTGAACGGAAGTTGGTGGCAATCTTGTCGAAGCGTTCGCCGCCGGTCACAATCTCCTGGATTGCCGTTGCGGTGTTTTGAGCTTCAGGCAGCATTTGCTGAACATCTTCCACAATTTGCATGGCCGGCTTTGCCGCACGTTGCACTTTGTTGATGATGTTGATGACGCCAAGGGCGATGATGAGCAGGGTGCCGACTACCATGCCCCAACGAAGGAGGCGGATTTTGTGTTCAAATTCCGTGATCTCAGCAAGTTGATATTCAACTGAATTTTCGGAATCATGAGTGGATTCGTTTTCGTTTTCGTTTTCGTTTTCGTGTTCAGACATAGGTTGCTTGTATTGGGTTGGGTTGTGACAAACAGTGGTCGGTGAAAGTGAATGGCTTTGAGGAAAACTTGTCAATAACGTTTTTCGTTAATTATTTGGATGGGTTGACAGTGCCTTGCTGGTGGGGGACTATCAGAAATGAGTGACACCATTTTTCCCCGAAGCCCCCGTGAAACCATGGCAGGCTGGATATATTTGCCCCGTCTGATCGACAAGATTCGCCTGAATTTAGCGGGTAAACTACACGAAGACTACCAGCCTAATTTCCTCCACCGTGGCTTTGATGGCAAATGGTTTGAATCCGCCGGAGTGGATGCGGGCGACCTTACCGCTCTGGTGGCCGCCAGCGATACGGACGGGCAAGTGGCCGATTGGGTGCGGCATAACGTCAATGCCCGGCTCGATTCCGCCGTTCAAGCGGCTTTCAATGATGCGGTGGGCAACTATGGCGCGGATGAATCTGATGCCGACTTGCGCGCCCGCCTCGCCCAACGCAAGGAAGACGCCGGAATGGGAGCCCGCAATGATATTCAGTGCTTCGTTGATTTCATCGACGCTGACGAGGGGCGTTTGTAAAAAAAACACGGATTGCACAAAGGCAATCCGTGTTTCAATTCTGATGAGAATTGAGGGGGGTCGGGGAAATCAGATCTTGATTTCTGGCACCACGAAGGGCTTGCGATATTCGCGGGTGAGCATTTTGCTTGCCGCGTTGTTGCCGGAAAAGGTTTCGGCTTTGCCGTCCATCTTCAGCTCCGAGCCGAGGGTGAGCGGGGTGGCTTTCAAGTCCACTTCGTTTTTTGCAGCCAAGTGATCGATCATCCGATCCACCGCTTCGGTGCCGCCGAAATCTTTTTTCACAAAGTTCCGGATGTCTTCCACGTTGGCATCGTCGCCCAGTCGATGACTGATGTTGCCGGTGTGGCATAAGGCACTGGATAAATGGCCCTCTAAAATTTCGGCGTTGAGGTCCTTCGGGTTACGGCTGCGCACGGCATCGATGAAGTTGCCAAAGTGGTCGCCGCCGCCGTTGAACTCCTTGATTTTCTTGTCGTCGTTATCGTAGACCTGCACCGAGCCGTAGCCACGTACAGCGACCCAGCCTTTTTCGCATTCCACAAACACCGCGACGCTGCCACCGCGGTAGGTCGGTAAATTCCTTGCGCCCAGTTTTGAGGCAAGCCCACGCACCTCAAAGATCAGCGGGGCGGTGTTGTAGTCGTGATAAATAACCTGCGTGTTCGCCGTCTCGCCATCGTCCTTATAACCGAGCCGACCGCCAACGCTCCAGATGCGCGGTGAAAGTTCCATCTCGCCGAGGAACCACCGGGCGATATCCATTTGGTGGATGCCCTGGTTGCCCAGATCGCCATTGCCGTAATCCCACATCCAGTGCCAGTCGTAATGCAGCCGGCCGCGGGTGAGTGGTTTCTTGGGCGCGGGGCCGAGCCAAAGGTTGTAATCAATCTCTTCTGGCACGGGTTTGGTTTCGGCGATGTCCCCGATGCTCGGCCGGCGCTTGTAGCAAAGGCCACGCGACACTTTGATCTTGCCGAGGTTGCCCGCTTGCACCCATTTCACGGCGTCTTGAATGCATTTGCTGCTGCGGGCTTGCGTGCCGGTTTGCACAATTTTTTTGTATTTGCGCGCGGCGTTCACCAATTGCCGGCCTTCCCAGACATTGTGGCTCACAGGTTTTTCCACATAAACATCTTTGCCCGCCTGGATGGCCCAGATGGCGGCGAGGCTGTGCCAATGGTTTGGCGTGGCGATGGTGACCACATCCAGGTCTTTGTTTTCGAGCATCTGTCGGATGTCGGTGTAGCCGGTGACGCCGTGTTTGGTGGTGCCGGCGTTGAGCACTTTGTTGTCCACATCGCACAGCGCGGTGAGTTTCGCCCCTTTGTTTTTGCCAATGTAACTAATGTGACTGCCGCCCCGCCCGCGGAAGCCCACGGTGCCGCACTGCAATGTTTCGTTGGCTCCGTTTACTTGGGCCCAGCTCTTAGCGGTCCAAGCCACCGTGGTGCCGGTGTAAAGGGAGGTTTTGAGGAATGATCGACGGGTTTGTTTGTTCATAGTGTGTGTGTGCGTTGAAGTTAAACTTATTTGCCTTTTGGCGCAACCCATTCGCGATAGTGCGCTTCAATTTTCTTAGCCTCGCCTTTGCCCGAGTGCCAGTAGAATCGATATTTGAATGCGAGCAACTCGCCTTTATTCAATGTCACATTGCCGGCATTTTTATCTTTCAGGCGTTCAAAATGGTGTTTGCCAAAAATATTCGCAGTACAGAGGCCGTATGATCGGGCGTGCCAACTGGTGGGATGCTTCGGATTTCCGGGGTGGTCAAAAATGGAAACGCCGAGCAACGTGCCTTCCACGCGTCCGGAGTAATCCACCCACTTCGCGCGCTTGCCCCACAGCGCCGCGCCGGTGTCGCCTTCGCTGTTAAGCATATAACCTTCGGCTTTTATTTTTGACGTGCCGTGCGGGGTGACGCACATGCTGTCGGGGACACGGATGCCCATTCCCGCGTCCTTGTCATCCATCAACACGATCTTCCCGTGTGAGGCATGGATGGTGATTGAGTAGTCAACGATGCGGAAATTTTTGCCGGCGTCGAACCGGATTTCGCGGCTGTCGGTCGCAATGATTTCGCCCGCCTTGCTCACCCATTTATTTTGGGTATGAATGATTCCCTGTTTATCAAAGCGCACCTTCGTCATGATTTGTTTGCCGCTGTTTGTCGTTTCTCCCCAAAAATCATGTGAGCCATTGTCCTTGCCTCCGCGCACAAAGCGATGTCCCCAAAATAAACTTCGATGGTGTTTGTGGTCATTCGATTCGCCGACTGCGGCCGGCTCCATCGGATAGCGCCGCGTGAGGCCCTTGCCATCGAGCCAACGGAGCGGATACAACGCCGGTTTTGGAACCCCTTTGTATTGATAGCTGGTGAACAGTTTCCCATTGATGGTGACATCAATGCGGCCTTCGGCTTGGGAGAGGGTGATGCCATCGGCAAATCGCTGAGTGGTCAGCAATGCTGTGGCCAAAAAGAAAAATCCCGCGGAGCGTTTCATAGCGTGGCTGTATGCTAGGCTGCGAGGTGTAAGGGTCAACGAAAATGTGTCATAATCAGCCGCCCGGCTGGAGGACTGCGCTGGCGGGGAGCCAGCCCTGGCGGCCGGTGGGATCCTGAGCAAGAATCCATTTCGCGCCGTTCGCGTCATGGGTGTTCCGTACGCGCAGCTCAGCGCCGTCGAACCATTTGAATTGTTCCGGTGAAGCCTCCACTGGCCCGTAACGCACGGAAACTTGATCTTGCACGACCACCGCCCACGGTTGGGCCGCCTTAATCCGCCAACTTACAATCGCCAGCGCCGCCAATACCAACGCTGCCGCGCCGAGCACAGGCCGCACCACTGCGCCGCGTTTGCGCCATTGCGGGCGCCAGTTGATCGCCGCCAGCCACAGCCACCAGATCGTGAGCAATGCCGATGACGTGAGGGTCCATTCGTTCAGGGTGAAATAGCCGGTCAGCCGTCGCCAGAAACCGGCCTTGGGCGGGGTGCCGTTGTGGACTTCATCCTGCACTCGTTTGAGGTTGGATTGCGCGCCGGTATCGCGCGGGTTCAATGTGAGTGCGCGCCGATAATGGAAAATCGCGCGGCCCAATTCCTTCGCCTCGTACGACGCGTGGGCGAGGTTGAAATGCAATGCAGTGGAGGTGCGGCCTGTTTTCAGTTGCGATTGATAATGGGTGATGGCCGCCGGAAAGTCCCCCGCTTCAAATGCGGCATTACCTTTTGAAAAATCAGAATCGTTTTCACCCGCGTGGAGCGTTACCGCGAGCATCGGTAAGAGCAGTAGGATTTTCATCGCAGGGAATGGATGACCCGCTCCAAATCTTTTAAGAGCAGCGGTGCTTTTACCGTCTCCGGCGGGTTGGCGGAGCCGGTGAAACGGGCGAGTTGATTGTGTTCATGCAAACGCTCCAGCGCCGTACGGTTTTCGCCGGAAAGCGGCAGCGTCTCGTCCTCAAGAATTTCACGGCCAATGCCTTCCGCCGGTCGGCCCATTGCCATCCCAAGGTGCTCACGCAAGATGAGTTGTACGCCCGCGTGGAAGGCTTCGGGGTCGGCTTGCGTTTCGGTTTGCCGCAGTGAGCGTAGTGTTTCGCGTGTTACTTTTTGAACGTGGATGCGGCGCACCACATCGGGATGTTGTTCCAAATAAGTTTGCCGCCGTCGCCAGCCCATCAACATCACCCAAGCTAATAACGGGGCAGATTGTGCGATCAGAAACCATGGGTGTGTTAGCAACGGGGTGGGGGCCGTGGCGAGTAATCCGGGGGTGCGCCGTAGCGGTTCCATTTTGCCGGCATCAGCTTGGGGATCAGTTTGCGATTGAGGTAACGTGGGCGGATCACCGGCTGCCGTCTGGATTGCCGGCCCCGTGACGCGCAGAGGGAAGGGGCCCGCGGTGTGCGTGATGTATTGTTTTGTTCCGGTATCAAAATACACAAATTCAATCTGGGGAATCTCAGTGATGTCCGGACGTAACGGAACAACGGTGCGCGTAAAGGTTTTGAATGCGTGCAGATGGCGGAGGTCCAAATGCTTGACGGTGCTGGTGGCGGGGTAGACTTTTAATCCGTCCCATTGGTCCGGTCCGGGCACGGTGATTTGATCCAGCGCGGCGCGTCCGGAAAGTTCGATCGAAAGTTCCAGGGGGTCGCCGGTTTTCACGGCGGCATGGCTGGCCTTCACCTTGAATTGCAGGTTGCTGCCCACCGCGCCGGAGAAGTTTTCCGGCCGTCCCTCGGCAGGCACGGGCATAACTTCCATCGCGATGGGATTACTTGCCACGTGGATCTGTTTGCGTTTGCCAAAAAAATCATCCGAGTCCCGCACCGTCACATCAATTTCAAACACCATATTTCGGCGGCCCACCTTGGTGGCTACTGCGCCGGTTTTAAACAGGAATACATGATAGCGTGATCCGTTTTCCAGTCGGAGGGTGTGAGAAAACTCCGGCCGCTTGCGCGTGAACCGGAACCCCGGCGTGGTGAGTTGTGGTACGGGCAAATCGCCCGGCAACAGCCGTTCCACAAACAATTCCATGGTCACCGGAAACGCCTGGCCAAGGTAAACTTGAGATCGGTCAAGCTGCACTTTAATAAAGGCAGCGCGGTTTTGGTTGGCAACTGAACTGCTGCCGTCACGATCCAGTACCGTGAGCGCAAGCGGTTCGCTGCGAAGCATTGTCCCGTTGGGAAGTTTGGCGGTGAAGGCCGGGACAATATGCCTCCCGGCTTTGCTGGTGGTAACAAGATAGGTAAAGGTGACGGATAATTTGTCCGAGCCGTTTAACGTGGAACGGTTCACTTCGCGTCCGCGAAATGAAAACCCCATGCCCGCTGGAGTGCGTTCGGGATGAACTGTGGCCAGCTCATATCCATCGCACCGCACCGTGAGCACGGCGCTTCCAGTTTGTTGAATGGCGCCGGGGTTGAGGGTGGAGGTGAGCACCGCGGCGGAGGCGGCGTTTCCGAGGCAAACTAATATTAAGAATAGGCCGCGCATTACCAGTTCTTGCGAAGGCGTCGGGGTGGCTTGGGCATTCGGCCCAGTTCACCTACGCCGAGGGGTTTTTCGTCGCCCTTCATGGCCTCGAGCATTTCTTTGATTTGACGTAGCGTCTCCTGCAATTCGAATGGCACTTCGCTTTCTTTTTGCTCTTCGGGTTTACCGCCTTCACCGGGTTGTTCTTGCGGCTCGCCTTCGCCTTGGCCCTCAGGATTTTCATTCGGTTCACCTTCACCCTCGCCTTCGGAATTTTCCTGTGGTTCGCCCTCACCGCCTTCACCCTCACCCTGGCCTTCCTCCGGCGGGGTGGGGTCCACGCGGATCCAATGCGTGCCATTAAAAATTTCCGCCCACGCGTGGGCTTCGCTTTGTTTGCTCACCCAACACTTTTCTTTTTTATCCCACTTGCCGCCGTGGAAGCCGCACGCGATGCGGGCCGGATATCCCGCCGCGCGTGCCAGTAATACGTGGCTGTACGCAAAATATTCGCAATGCCCATCCTCGCGGCTAAAGAGCCAGCGCACGACGGGATCTTTGTCAGCGTTTTTGGGGATACGCGTCTCGCGGGTGTACTTGTGATTTTTGTGGAGAAACTCAATCACGCGTTCATTAAACGTTTCAAAGTCGATGGGCTCGTTATTGGCCAGCCGTTCAACGGCTTGGTGAAGTTGATGGCGTTCGGAATCTTTGAGGCGCAGTTGACGGGTGGTGTGCGGATATTCGTTCGGGGAATTCACGGCGACAGTATTAAGCGCCGCATCTGCGGGGCCGGGTGCGAGCACGCTGCATTCCGCCGGATCGGTCACACGATACGCGACCGCCGCGCTGGGCACTTCCGGCAGGCGACCCTGCAAGGCTTCTTTATTATAGTGCCATTGTTTCACCTTCGCCTCGCCTGTGGCAAATGGCCCCGGGATGGGCAGGAATTCGCTGAACAACGGCTCGAACTTGAAGCGCCATTCACCGGGCAAAATTGGCCCCGCTGGCGCGCGCCCGCCGTGGGCACTCTCCCACGGGCCGGTGCGGCGGGAGGAAAGTTTCCGTAACGAATCAGACACCACTGCCACGCCGTCTTGGTAATCATCCAACGCAAACATTCGCCAATACGCATCTTCCGGAATGGCGTCCTCGCTGGGCGGATAAACGCGTAGCGCGATTTCGTCTTTTTGTTTAAAGCGATTAACCCCATCGAGCGGCAGTTCGTCGGTGAGTTGTTCCATCCGGCGTTTTTCTTCGGCAATTTTTTGGCGCACGAAGGCGAGGTTTTGTCGCGCGGATTTGTCGCCGGCATTCAATCCCACGGCCGCTTCGTAGTGGCGTGCGGATTCCTCCCAAATCTGAATTCGCTCTTTCGGTTTTTCCTGAGAACTGCCGAGCCGAAAGTGGGTGTTGCCGAGGTTATAAAATGCCCGCTGTTGCAGTGAGAGATCCGGCGTGCGCAATGCAGACTGAAAATGCCGCTCGGCGTCGCCAAATTTTTCCGCTTGAAACGCCGCCGCTCCGGCATTGAACAGCAGCACCGGATCACCCGGACGCAGCGTTAATAATTTTTCGTATTCCGCCTGTGCCTCCGCAAAATTACCACCGGCGTATTCACTGTGCGCTTTTTTCAGGCTCGGCTTATCCGCGGCCATCGCGCCGAATGGCAAAATGAAAAACAACAGTATCGCCGTCGTGCTCGCTGTGTTGGAGGAAGCGGGCCGGCGACCTTTCGGCCACAGCAATTCCACCAACAACAGCAGCACGCCCGCGCCGAGGAACCATTGGAATTGTTCTTTTTGGCGTCGCACCGTGGTCGGATTATGCTCTGATTTGGGCAGCGGCGCGAGCCCGTTTTTGTATAGCCAATCCATCGAGCCGGCGCCGGTGTGGCGCAGGTAAAATCCCCCAGTTTCCGTAGCTAATTCCTGTAACATCGGCTCATTTAATTTGCTACGGACCAGCCGCCCATCGTCTTTCAAATACTCCCGCGTGGTCGACCAGTCGGCCAAATAAGCATCGCACTCCCGGCAGCGATTGCGTTCGGGCACGTTGGGTTCATCGCAGCTCGGGCAAGTGAGCACCGGCACCAATTCGCCTTCGGGCGTGCCCATTCCTACGGTGAAAATTTTCATCCCTTGCGCGCCCGCCAATTTTGCCGCCGCCACCGCATCGGGTTCGTGCTCTTCGCCGTCGGTAAAAATCACCAGCACTTTGTGGCGATCCATTTCCTCTTCACCAAACATTTCCAGCGCGGTGTTGATGGCCGCAGCAATGCTCGTGCCGCCGTGGGGAATGACGTCCACTTGCACCAAATCCACGTGCTGCCGCAGTGCCTCGTGGTCGACCGTTAACGGGCATTGCAAAAACGCCACCCCGGCAAATGGAATGAGCGCGAAGCGATCTCCCTCACCGAGCTTTAGTAAATCGACGGCGGCGAGTTTGGCGCGCGACATCCGCGAGGGCACGAGATCGTTGGCCAACATACTGCGCGAAGTATCGATGGCGATCACCACGTCGAGACTTGTGGCGCGACTTTCGAATTCACGAAATCCCCAGCGCGGCCCGGCCAGCGTGGCAATGAGGCAACCCATCGCCGCGAGCAGTGCCACTGCGCGCAGCCATTGGCCTTTCGCGGACAAACTGCCCGCCAATTCCTCCACCCGATGCGGGCTCACAAAAAGCCCCAGCAAACGCCGCCGCCGCGCCCACGCAAAGGCAAAGCCACCGAGCAATGGCGGCAGCAGAATGAGCAGCCACAATCGATCGGGGTCGGTCCAAGTCATGTTCATGGTGTTAGGGTAATTTGCGCAGCCATGTTTGGCTAAGGATGAGTTCGAGGATCAAGAGCACCAGCCCCGCGCCCACGAACCAGCCGAACAAATCGTGGTAGCGCAGGAAGCGTTGCTCCTCGCGATCGGTTTTTTCCAGTTGATCAATCTCGTGATACACCGCGCGCAGTGCCTCGGTGCTTTCGGCGTAAAAAAACTTGCCGCCCGTGCGCGTGGCGATGTCGCGCAGGCGATCCTTATTGATGCCCACCAACTGATGATGACGCGGTAACCCAAACTGATCGCGCAACACCAGCTCCGTGCCTTCTTTGCCGATGCCGATGGTGTAAATTTTGATGCCCATCACCGCCGCCGCTTCGGCGGCTTCCTCGGGCTCCACCTTGCCGGTGTTGTTTTCTCCATCGGTCATCAAAATAATAATTTTGCTTTTGGAATCCTTAATGCCGCGCAGCCGGTTGACCGCCGCCGTGATGCCCGAACCAATCGCAGTGCCCTCGTCGTCGTTCTGCGGCGAAGCGGTGTCATTGTCAAAACGGTCAATATTCTCCAATAAATAATCGTGGTTCAAGGTTGGCGGACTGGCAATGAAGGCCAACCCGGAAAACACAATTAACCCAATCCGATCACTGGGCCGGCCCTCCACAAATTCTTTGAGCACTTGTTTTGAAATATCCAATCGCGTGACATTGCGGCCTTGGTTGCGAAAATCTTTTGCCTCCATGCTGTCGGACAAATCCAGCGTGAGCATAATATCAATTCCGCTGGCCTTGATGCGTTCGCGGCCTTCGCCCCATTGCGGGCGCGCAAGCCCGAGGATGCAAGCGGTGAGCGCCAGCCAGCGCAGTGCTGCCACCAGTCGACCTGCGCGATGCGGCGCGATGTGCGAGAATCGTTTCACCAACTTCAGTGACGAAAACACCACCGCCGGAGGCGCACCTGATGCCCCCTGCAACCACCCCGCCAGCGGGAGGAGCAGCAGCAACCCCAGCCACGCGGGATCTTCGAAGGTGAAATTGTTCATCGTGTTAATTGTGGTGGCGACACGCGCGGGGGCAGTGCGCCCGGCAGCGGCGGCGCGGTTTCTTTGACCAACTGCACTGCCATCGCGTGCAGTCGGCGGCAGTCTTCTTCAGTTGGCTCGTGCCGCGCGAATTTTGAGAGATCACAAAATTCCAGAAATTGCCCGAGCAAATCTTTTTGGGGTGGCGTCATTTGCGGGGCGCGATGGAGTTCATCCAAAAATTCTTCCGTCGTGCGCTCCGGCGCGTGGAATTCAAACCGTTCCCCGAGGTACATCCGCAAAATATCCGCCACCGCCCGCGCAAACAAAACCGGTGAAGGCAACAATCCCCAAACCTCGCGCAACTTCCGCAACGCCTCCGCATCCGGCGCGGGTAACACCGGCGCGCGCTTCGGCTCGCGCAACGCCCAAAATAACAGCACTGCTCCCGCTACAAACACCGCCAGTAAAACCCAAAGCGCCCAGTTCGAGCCCTCGCCCGTTTCCAAAACCAGCGGCGGTTTGATTTCCAGAATGTCAGTGAGATTCGTGTTGTTCATCCGGCTCCCGCTGGAAAGGTAACTCATGAAAGAGTGGGACAGAAGTTAGAAGTTGGAAGACAGGAGGCAGAATGCAATATGTAGCCTGGGCCGGTGGCCCGGGAGATTGAACCGCCAAGGCGCAAAGACGCCAAGGGGGGAATGAGCAATGACCAAAACCCAAGAACCAAGGAATGACAAATCACCAAGCCCCAAATTGGTTTTGTGAATTGGGGTTTCCTTGGGATTTGGGCCTTGGTCATTCCCCGGTAGGGACACGCCTCGCGCGTCCGTGGACACGTGAAGCGCGTCCCTGCCGTCGGCGTGTTTTGGGGACGGGCAAGTTCCCCCTTGCCCCAAATTGATTTTGTTGGGTGATAATAGGGACGAGGTGGAACTCATCCCTCCCGTCGCACTGCGGCGGTTTCGGAGAAACCGCCTTGCCCGCAACCTACCTTCGGCGTTCCAATCGGGTGCGGAAGAAGTGCGATAGCGCGGGGGCGTAGGGCTCGCCGGTGACGAGGCGGATGTGGTCGATGTTTAGGGCACCGAATTCTTTGACCAATGCGGCTTGGTCTTCGGCGCGGTGGGCGGCGAAGGCAGTGCGATCGGCTTCGGTTCGGAGGTGCAGTTCGCCGACTTCGCCGGTCTCGGCATCTTCGAGCACCAAGCGGCCGAGCGGGGGCAGGGCGTCTTCGTGCGGGTCGTTGATTTGGATGGCCACCACGTCGTGCCGGCGTTGGGCGCGGCGCAGGGCGGAGTGGGGGAGGGGATCGAGGAAATCAGAAATCACAATCATCACCGCGCGGCGGCGGAAGGTCTTTTGCAAATGCTGGAGGGCGGAGCGCAGATCGCCGGTGCGATGGACGGGGGTGTGATGCAAAATATCGCGCACGACGCGCAGCACGTGGCGTTTGCTTTTTCCCGGTCGCACATACTTTTCCACGTGATCGGAAAACAATGTGAGGCCGACTTTATCGTTGTTGCGCTGGGCGGCGAAGGCGAGCGCGGCGGCTACTTCGGCGGCGAGTTCCTGTTTGGTTTGCTCGCCACTGCCGAACCGCCCCGACGCGCTGATGTCCACCAGCAACATCACCGTCAGCTCGCGTTCCTCCACGAATTGTTTCACAAACGGCTGGTTCAATCGCGCCGTGACGTTCCAATCGATATTGCGCACCTCATCGCCGGGCTGATACTCGCGCACCTCATCAAAATCCATTCCCTGCCCGCGAAACACACTGCGGTATTGGCCGACCATCACATCGCTTACCAGCCGCTTAGTGCGGATTTCAATTTGGCGAACTTTTGAAGGGTTCAAAAGGCGGTTGAGGGTTGAGGGTTGTGGGGAAACCAATCGTCATTCGTAAATCGTCATTCGTAAATCACCTACGGCACCGGCATGTGATCCAGGAACAACGCCAGCACATGGTCGCTGGTTTTATCTTCGGCCTCGGCTTCGTAGCTTATTTGAATGCGATGACGCATCACGTCCGGCGCGATGGCCTTCACGTCTTGTGGCGTCACGTAGCCGCGCCCTTGCAGGAATGCGTGGGCCTTGGAGGCGAGCGTGAGGTAAATGGTGGCACGCGGCGAGGCGCCCAATTGGATGAGCCCCTGCGCGGGTACATTGAAAATCCCCGGATCCCGCGTCGCGCACACGAGGTTCACGATGTACTCCTTCACCTTGTCATCCACATAAATCGTATCCACAACCTTGCGCGCCGTGAGCACCTGCTCCACCGTCACCACCTGTTGGGCCACGGGCGTGCCTTCCGTCTTGGCCCAGTCCTCCAGAATTTGTCGCTCCTCCTTTTGGGTTGGATAATCCATCACCACCTTGAGCATAAAGCGATCCACCTGCGCCTCGGGCAATTGATACGTGCCCTCCTGTTCAATGGGATTTTCTGTCGCCATCACGAGAAACGGTTGTGGCAACGGATACGTTTGATCGCCGATGGTCACCTGTTTTTCCTGCATCGCTTCCAGCAACGCACTCTGTACCTTCGCCGGCGCGCGATTGATCTCATCGGCCAACAACAAATTTGCAAACACCGGCCCCTGCCGCGTGGTAAATTCCCCCGACTGTGGATTGTAAATCTGCGTCCCCGTCACATCCGCCGGCAACATATCCGGCGTAAACTGAATGCGCGAAAAGTCCACATTCAACGCCTCCGATAACGTCTTAATTGCCAGTGTCTTGGCAATCCCCGGTACGCCTTCGAGCAGCACGTGCCCATTGGCCAGCAAACTAATCACCAGCCGCTCCAGCAAATATTTTTGGCCGACAATCACCTTGCCCATCTCATCCATCAACGGCTGCACAAACGCCCCCGCCTCCGTCACCGCCGAATTATCGGCCTCAATTTCCGCGTGATTCATACGCGCGGAAGATAGGGGAAAAGGGGAGAGGGGGGAAGGATTTTGGGGTTTCGATTGATGAGGGGGGAGGGAGTGGGGAATGGGGAATGGGGATTTGGGAAATCTAGCCCGGGCTGGTGGCCTGGGGGTAGGGCTGGCTCTCCGAGCCGGCCGCGGCGCGCTGGGACAGCGCGCCCTACCTTTACCGGATTGTGGATCGCCCCGGTAGGGACGCGCTTTGCGCGTCCGACCCGGGCTCAACCCTCAACCCCCCGGGCCCTCAACCCACTCACAATTGCGTGAATAAATACCTTGCGGCGACTAGGTCTTTTTGGATTTGGGTTTTTAGGGCGGTGGGGGTTTCGAATTTTTGTTCTTCGCGGAGTTTGCCGACGAAGGTGAGGGCGAGGTCTTGGCCGTAGAGATCGCCTTCGAAATCGAGGAGGTGGGCTTCGACGTGCAGGCGGGGATCGGCATCGGCAAGGGTGGGGCGGTGGCCGATGTTGACGGCAGCGCGGTGGGTGGCTTCGCCGACTTGGGCGTGCGCGGCATAGACGCCGTTGGGGGGGAGGCAAAGGGCGGTGGCTTCAAGATTGGCGGTGGGATAGCCGAGGGTGCGGCCGCGTTGATCGCCTTGGATGACTTCGCCGGTGAGGGCGTATTCGCGCCCCAGCATTTGGCCGGCGGCATCGAGCTGGCCCGCCTCAATGGCTTGGCGGATGCGGGTGCTGCTGACGGTTTCGTCATCCAGCGAAACGCTGGCGAGTCCGTGCACAATGAAATTCATTTCCTGCCCGAGGCGTTGGAGGAGGTCCACATTGCCCTGGCGTTGATGGCCGAAGGCGAAGTGGGCACCGACACAGATGGATTGGATTCGGCCAAGGTCAACGTATAATCCCTGAATAAACATCTCGGCGGGAATTTGGCTCATCGTCTCATCGAAGGGGAGGAGGAGGGTGGCTTCGATGCCGAGGGCTTCGATGGCGGCAAGGCGTTGGGGGAGGTGCTGGATGAGGCCGGGGGCGCGGTCGGGGGCAAGCACGGCGGCGGGGTGTTGAGAAAATGTCACGCACAGCGGTGTGGCCTCAAGCTGGTGCGCATCGGAGACGGCCTGGCGAAGGACTTGTTGGTGTCCGAGATGGACGCCATCGAAGAGGCCAATGGCGCAGCAGACGCGGCCGTTGGGGGGCTGCACTTCGCGGGCGTCGTGGAGGATTCTCATTCGTCGGTGGCGGGCAGGAACATTCGGGCGATATCGAGCAGCGAAACCATCCGCGCGGGGAGTTCCTCGGCGGGCAGCTTGACGAGGTCTTCAAGGCGGATGGCCGTGGCGACGTTGAATTTGCCGGACTCCGTGCGGTGAAGGGCGCTCAAGTGCGCGCCGCAGCCGAGGGTTTGCCCCAGCTCGTGGGCGAGGCTGCGGACGTAGGTACCTTTGGTGCAATGGACGCGGAAGCGGGCGACGGGCTCTTTGTACTCGTTGAAATCGTAGGAATAAATATGGATCGGCTTGGCCTCGCGTTCAATGGTCCTGCCTTTGCGGGCGAGTTTGTAAAGCGGCACACCGTCTTTTTTAACGGCGGAAACCATCGGTGGTTTTTGCTGGATGTCGCCAGTGAATTTGCGCGCGGCGAGGTTGAGGGCGTCGCAATCGAGCGGCGGCACGGGGGAGGTGGTCGTCACTTCGCCTTGGGCGTCGTAGCTGTCGGTGGCTTGGCCGAAGGTGATGGCGCCTTCATAGACCTTATCGTCGGCAGTGAGTTTTTGCGAAAGCTTGGTGGCGCGGCCGAGCAGGAGAATGAGCAGGCCGGTGGCGGCGGGATCGAGCGTGCCACAGTGGCCGACTTTTTTGATGCGAAAGAGATTGCGGACGATGTCCACGATGTCGTGCGAGGTAGGCCCGGCGGGTTTATCGATGAGCAGCGCGCCGTTGAGTTCGGATTCCGGTTGAGGATGGGGCATCAGACTTTTCCGTTGGCTTGGCGAAGGGCGGATTTCACAGCGGTCAATACGTTGCGTTGGGTGGCGCGTTGCGTGCCGAGAATGCGCGCGCCGGCGGCGGACATATGCCCGCCCCCGCCGAAGTCCATTGCGATGGTGGAGACATCCAGCTTGGGCAGTTTGGAACGCAAACTGATGCGCGTGATGTCCGGTTTGATTTCCTCAAAGAGGCACGCGACCTTTACGCCCTGAATATCGCGGATGTGATCGATGAGCCCTTCACTTTCATCAGGCACCGCGCCGGCTTTTTTGTAATCAGCCTGGCGGATCCAAAAGTACGCGACTTGGCCTTGCTCGATGAGCTGGAAGCTGTTGTACATATGCTTCTGCAGTTTCACGCGCGAGAGGGGGTAGCTTTGGTAAACTTCATCGCAAATGCGGGCGAGATTCGCGCCGCAGTTCACCAGCTCGGCGGCGGCGTGGTAAGTGGACGGGCGCGTGGTGGGATACTGGAAACTGCCGGTGTCGGTGCTGATGGCGGTGAAGAGGCAATCGGCAATGAGCGGCGTGACGGACCACTTGGCCTGTTTGATGAGGCGGAAAATCATCTCGCCCGTGCTCGCGCTTTTGCTGTCCACCCAGTTGAGGTCGCCATAGCGGGTGTTGGAATTGTGGTGATCGATATTGATGAGCGTGCCGCGTTTACTGACGGTTTCGCGGATGGTGCCGAGGCGCTCGTGGTTGGCGCAGTCGGTGACGAACACGCAATCGAAGGGGCGGCGCTTCTGCGCACTGCGTAATATTTTTTTCGGGTCAAGGAACGCCAGTTTGTCGGGCATTGCATCTTGATTAAACACAGTGACTTTTTTGCCAAGATCACGCAGGGCGTAGGCAAGTGCGAGCTCGCTGCCAATGCAATCGCCATCGGGCCGCATATGGCCGCCGATGGCAAAGGTGTCGCCTTCGTTCACGGAGCGGATAATGCGGTCGATGATTTTAAGCGTGCGCATCAGTCGTCGTCTTTCGCATCGCCAACGGTGGATTCAGGCGGGTTGGTTTGCTCCATTTCTTCGAGGATGGACATCACGCGGTTGCCGGCCTCGATGGCGTCGTCCAGCTCGAATTTAATGCGCGGGGTGTACTTGAGCACCACCTCGCGGCCGAGCATATATTGGATGCGCGAGCGTTCGGATTTCAGGCGGTTGGCGGCGGTGCGTTTTTGTGCATCGCTGCCGAGCACGCTAACGAAGATCATCGCGGAGTGGAGGTCATTCGCCATTCCGACATCGTTGACGGTGATGAGGCCGCAGGATTCGGAGTCCAGTTCGCGCCGGAGGATTTCGCCGACCGTGCGTTTGAGGAGTTCGCGGACGCGTTGTTGGCGGAGCGAGGGCATGCGCGGTGTGTGGCTGGGGTTAAAGAGTGGCGGCGATTTGTTCGGTGGTGATGCTCTGGATGAGATCGCCTTCCTGATAATCATCAAAGCCCTCGACGCGGATGCCGCATTCCATTCCCGATCGCACGACATCGGCGTTGTCTTTGAAACGCTTGAGCGTGGTCACTTTGCCGGTGTGCAGCACTTTGTCATTGCGCGTCACACGCACTTTGCCGCGGTTGATGCGGCCATCGGTGACCATGCAGCCGGCCACCACGCCGCCTTTGCTGAGCGGGAAAAGTTGGCGCACTTCGGCGGTGCCAATGATGACCTGTTTTTCCTCGGGATCGAGCAGGCCGGCCATCGCGTCCTTCACTTCGTCGATGAGTTCGTAAATAATTTTGTACTGCTTAATTTGCACACCGTGATGTTTGGCGACGTCCGGCGCGCCTTTGTCCACACGCGTGTGGAAGCCAAGGACAACCGCCGAGGAGGACGCAGCGAGGTTGATGTCGCTTTCGCTCACGGTGCCGACGGCACTATGGATGACTTCAAGATTGACCTTGTCCGATTCAATTTTGCCGAGCGATTCCACGATCGCTTCGGCGGAGCCTTGAGTGTCGGCCTTGATGATGACCTTCAGCGTCTTGGCCGTGGCGGCCTCAATGGTGTCGAACAGGTTCTCCAATGTAACCCCCGCGGCGCGGCCATCGAGCCGTTGTTTGTGAGCGATTTCGCCGCGTTCTTCGGCGAGGTCGCGTGCTGCTTTTTCGTGTTCCACCGCGTGAAAATCATCGCCCGCTTCGGGTACGCCATTGAGGCCGAGGAGTTTGACGGCGTACGACGGTCCGGCTGTTTTCAATCGTTCACCTTCTTCATTAATCAGCGCGCGGGCTTTACCGTAATACTGGCCACAAATTACAAGGTCACCCAGGTTGAGCGTGCCTTTGCGGACGATGACCGTGGCGGTGGGGCCGCCCGGTTCCATTCCGCTTTCCACCACGTTGCCGGCGGCGCGGCGGTCGGGGTTGGCCTTTAGCTCGAGCAATTCGGACTGCAGCAAAACGGCGTCCAGCAGTTTATCGATGCCCTCGCCCTTGAGCGCGGAGACGTCAACGAAGAGTGTGTCGCCCCCCCAATCCTCGGCGGACAGGCCGTGCTCGCTCATTTGCTCGCGCGCGCGCATCGGGTTGGCGCCGTGTACATCACATTTGTTGACTGCGACGATTATTGTCGCGCCGGAAGCTTTGGCATGGTTGATGGATTCGATGGTCTGCGGCATCACGCCGTCGTCGGCGGCGATAACCAGCACGATGAGGTCGGTGACATTTGCACCGCGCGCACGCATCGCGCTGAAGGCGGCGTGGCCGGGGGTATCCAAAAAAGTGATGGGCTCGAGGCGTTTTTTGTCTTCGGGGTGGGGGACGTCGATGGAGTAGGCGCCGATGTGCTGAGTGATGCCGCCGGCTTCGCCGGAGACTACATTGGCGCTGCGGATGGCATCGAGCAGGGTAGTTTTGCCGTGATCCACGTGGCCCATTACGGCGACCACGGGTGGGCGTGGTTTGAGATCACCCTCGGCATCGTCGAGGTCCAGCTCGAGCTTTTTCTCGGGCACCGGTGCGGGGGCAGCGGCATCGCGCTGCCGTTTTTTGGCTTCGAACCTAAATCCGTTTTTGGCGCAAAGCTGCTTGGCCGTCGGCTCGTCAACCGCTTGGTTCACGTTGGCAAACACACCGAGATGCATCAAGTCGGCGATGAGTTGGAATGGTTTGCGGCGGATGGCCTCGGCCAGTTCGCGCACCATAATCGGTGGCTTGAGGGTGATGACCGGCGCGTCGGCCTTGGCAACGTAACGGGGCTTGGCCGGTTGGGCGTCGCGCTTTGCGGCGGGCTTGTCGGCGGGTTTCTTTTTGTCTTCCTTTTTATCGCGCCGTCCGCGCGCTTCGCGGCGGATGGGCATATTGCCTAAATCAATAAAGCCGATCTTTTCGCCAACCTTCGGCCCGGCAGGTTCTTCGGGGGCGGCAGGTGTTGAGGGCGCTTCTGGTTCCGTCGCAGCTTCGGCTGTGGGGGCTTCGGTGGGTTCAGCCGTTGCGGGTTCTTCCGCAGCTTCGGGTCCGGATTCTTCTTCGGGTTTCAGCTCGGGTTCAGGTTCAGATTCTTCCTCGGGTTCCGGCTCGGGTTCCGGTGCCACAATCAAAACGGGACCGCTTTCTACTGGTGTGGCGGCTTCTGCTTTTTTGGCTTCGGCGGCGGCGTCGGCTTGTTCCTCGGCGGGGGCAAGTTCCTTGGCGATTTCCTGTTCTAGATATTCGCCGGTGATTTTATCGAGCGAACTGGACGCAACGCGCGCATTGGCGATTCCGAGGTCCTTGGCTTTGGCCAGCACCTCTTTGCTCTGGATACCCAGTTTCTTGGCGATGTCGTAAATGCGTACGGGCATATTTGGCTTTAGTCTGTCTTGATGTCGGCGGCGGGCTCGGTAGCCTCCGTGGTTTCGTCGTCAGTGTCGGGTTCGGCTTCCGTTTCTTCGGTCGCGGGTTCTTCAGTGGTTTCGGCGGCCTCCGGTTGTGGGGCAGATTCTTCTTCGGCTGGAGTTTCGGTGGCTTCCGTTTCAGTCGCGCTGTTAACCACGGAGGCGAGCGCGGTCATAATTGTTTCCGCGTGCGGGGCGAGATCGGGGATTTCCGCGAGGTCGGCGGCTTCGGCTTGTTGCAAATCGGCCACGGAATGGAAGCCGCTTTGGACAAGCGTTTGCGCGAGCGTATCGTCGATGCCGGGTAGAGCGGTCATCGCGGCTACGGCGCTGGCGACTTGGTCATCGAAGGAGAGGACTTCCACTTGGTACGCTTCGATATCGATATGCCAGCGGACGAGCTTTTGGGCGAGGCGCGCGTTTTGGCCGCGCTTGCCGATGGCAAGTGAAAGTTGGTCTTCATTAACAAAAACCTGAATGCGTTTGTCGGCCTCATTGATTTTGAGGGTTTTGATTTCCGCAGGCTTCAGGGCTTCGATGACGAAAGTGCTGATGTCCGGGCTCCAGTGGATGATGTCCACTTTTTCGTTATTCAGCTCGCGTACGATGTTTTTCACGCGTTGACCACGCAAGCCTACGCAAGCGCCCACGGGATCCACCCGGCTGTCGGCCGAATGCACGGCGAGCTTGGTGCGCCAGCCCGGCTCGCGGGCGACGGCGATGATCTCCACCGTGCCGTCGGCGATCTCGGTGACTTCCTGCGTAAAAAGTTTAATGACAAAATTCGGGTCGGCGCGGGAGAGAATAATTTCCGGGCCACGTCCGGTTTCTTCTACGGCTTTGACGTAGCAGCGTAGTTGCTCGCCCGGCTGATATTCTTCGATGGGCACTCGCTCGCGGTTGGGCAGCAACGCCTCGTACCGGCCGAGGTCGATGATCACGTCGCTGCGCTCAAAGCGCCGGACGGTGCCGCGCACAATGTCGCCGGTGCGGTCTTTGAATTCCTCGAAGATGAGCGCCTTTTCAGCGCGTCGGATGTATTGCTTGAGATTTTGATTGGCGTACTGCGCGGCGATACGGCCGAAACCGGTGGGGGTAACTTCCTTTTCAATCTCGTCACCGGCCTTGGCGTCGTCCTTGAATTGCATCGCGTCGAAGCGCGAAATTTCGTCCTGCTCATTCTGCACGCGATCCACCACGAGCAGCCGCGCAAAGGCGCGGATTTCCCCGGACTTGGGATCCGTCTCAACACGTAAATCTCGACTGGCGCCAACGGCCTTTTTTGCCGCAGCGAGAATCGCTTCGTTGATCGCCTCAGTCAGTGCCTCGCGGCTGATGCCTTTTTCTTTTTCGTAAAAATCCAGCAGAGCCAAAAACTCCGCGCTGTTTATGCCTTTATCCATATATTGGGCGCCTTTCACGGGTGGGTTGCCGGGCACTTTGACCCCATCGGGGGAACAAAAAAGCCGGTATTAAACCGACTTGCCGCATCTGGCTCCACGAGCCAATACCTACCTGTCGGGCGGAGATTAGGCGCGGGGCGGGTTAGCGTCAAGGGCAAACCAACCGCTTGCGGGCAGGGGCACCGGGCGGTAAACTCGCCGAATGAGCGATCACGAAACTAACCCCACGCCGCCTGTTTTGCCCCAGAACCCGCAGCCCTATCCCCGCTCCACCGGCGCGGGGCGTTGGGTGTTTACGTTCCTGTTTTTAACGCTGGGGGGCATCTTGTTGCTGGGGGGGTGGTTTGTTTCTTCCGTGGGTGAGGCGATGGATTCGCTGGCGGCGCCCGCAGATCTTTATTCCGAAACCATCGTGCGCAGTGGCGACACCGGAGAGCGCATCGCCATCGTTCCAGTCACCGGTGTCATCACCAGCTATGGGCTCAGTGCGGAGCAAAATATGGTGACGCGGATCAAGAAACAGTTCGACCTCGCCGCTGCCGATTCCCGCATCAAGGCGGTCATTCTCCACATCGATTCCCCCGGTGGCGAAGTGCTTGCCTCCGATGAAATCCACAAGGCTATCGTGGATTTCCAGGCCGACACCGGCAAACCCGTCATCGCCTCGATGGGCGGGATGGCCGCGTCCGGCGGTTATTACGTCGCCGCTCCGTGTCAGCTCATCGTCGCCAACAAACTCACCATCACCGGCTCTATTGGCGTCATTATGCAGTCCATAAATTTACACGGGTTGATGGATAAAGTCGGGGTCCAAGCGGTTACCATTAAGAGCGGCGCCAACAAAGATATGCTTTCACCCTTCAATCCGCCGGAGGACACTAGCGATGAGCAACAAAAAATTCTGCAGGATTTTATCGATTCCACTTACGAACAATTCGCCACCATCGTCAAGGATGGCCGCGAAAAGAAAGGTCGCCGTACGAACAAACATGCTAAAGAATTAGTCGCTGATTGGAAGGACTACGCCGATGGCCGCATCCTTACCGGTGCGCAAGCGCTCGAGCTGGGGATGGTGGATAAGCTCGGCAACTTCGACGCCGCCATCCGCCTCGCCGAAGATATCACCGGCATTCCCGAGGACACCGCCCGCCTTGTGCGGCATGATCCGCCCGTAGATTATTTGGGCATCTTCAACCTCTTCACCAAAAGCAGCACTCCGCCCGCGGGCAGCACCGTGAAGGTTGATCTCGGGCTCAACCCCATTTCGCTTCGGCCCGGATTGCCCTATTACATCGCCCCCCATCTTTTTGCCCAATAGTTTTTTTGAAAAACGTCCACCTCATCCAGCACCCCCTCGCGCAAGCACGGCTCGCCACCTTGCGCGACAAGACCACGCCGCATCCGGAATTTCGCCGCACCCTCGGCCAGCTCGGGCTGCATTTGCTGCACGAGGCCACCGCCGATTTGGCAGTTAAACAAAAGCGTGTGCGGACCCCACTCGGCCCCGCGCCCGCCACCGTGCCCGCGCGCGAAATCCTGCTCGTCCCCATTCTGCGCGCGGGGCAGGGGCTCATCACCCTCGCCGATCAAATCCTCCCCGAAGCCCGCATCGGCTACCTCGGCATTGCCCGCAACGAAACCACCCTCCAACCCGAATGGTACCTCGAAAAACTCCCGCCGCGGTTGGGCCGGTTTGAAGTATTGGTGGTCGACCCCATGCTCGCCACCGCCGGCAGCGCCATCGCCGCCGGACAACTTTTACAAAAGCGCGGCGCGAAGCACCTTCGCTTCATCCACGCCCTCGCCGCCCCCGAAGGCCTCCGCGCGTTGCGGCGGGCTTTTCCCAAAAACCAAATTTACACCGCCGCCCTCGATAGTCACCTCAACAAAAACGGCTACATCATCCCCGGGCTTGGTGATGCCGGGGACCGCTGTTTTGGATGTTAAACTCCATTTTCACTCGAGGGTTTTTCGGTCGTTGTCGTCTATTTGCTTGCCCCGAGGGGTGGATTGATTAGCTTTCCCGCGCATGGCTGCTGCCCGCAAAACATCACCCAAGAAAACCGCCAAGAAAAAAGCGGTGGCCAAGAAGCGTGCCTCCGCCAAGGAAAATTCGGCCAGGAAAAAATCTGTGCGAAAGCCCAAACCCATCTCGGTGATTTCGCACATCAAACAACCCGATCACACGGGGGGGGCGTATGGCGAAAATTCGGCCATCAATATTTATCTCAAGGAGATTGCCCGGACCCCGCTGGTTAAGCCCGCCGAGGAAGTGGCACTCGCCGCGCGGATCAAGCAAGGCGATGAGGAGGCTGAGCAACATCTGATCAAAGCGAATCTTCGGCTCGTGGTGAAGATCGCCCGCGACTACGACGGCCTCGGCTTGCCTTTGCTGGACCTCATCGAGGAAGGCAACTTGGGGCTGATGAAAGCCGTGAAACGGTTTGACCCCAGCAAGGGCGGCAAGCTTTCCACCTACGGCTCGTGGTGGATCAAGCAATCCATCAAACGCGCACTCTCAAACAAATCCAAAACCATTCGCTTGCCTGTGCATTTGGTGGATAAAATTTCCAAAATGCGCCTCGCATCCATTAAGTTGCAGGAACACCTCGGCCGCGAACCCACCGACGAGGAGATTGCCGAGGAGATGCATCTGCCGCCCGCGAAGGTGATGCAGCTGCGCGCCGCCGCCATTCGCCCCGCCTCGCTCGATGCCCCGCTGGGCGATGCCGACGAGCCCGATACGCTCGCCGATGTAGTAGAAGACGACCATATGCACACGCCTTATCAGGATTTGGAGGACAAAACAGTGTTTGCAATGTTACATAAAATGCTTGATAGCATCGATGGTCGCGAGGCGGATATTTTGCGCTATCGCTTTGGCTTCGGAGAGGGCGACGAAATGCGCACGCTCGAAGATGTGGGCGAACATTTCGGCGTCACCCGCGAACGCGTCCGGCAAATTCAAAATGTTGCACTCGGCCGCCTACGCCGATTGATTACTAAATTCGAACACATCAAAGACCACCACTGATGAGCAAAGTAACCGTCGGCGATCTCGAGGCCGCCATCCGCAATGTGCCCGATTTCCCCAAGCCGGGCATTCAATTCAAAGACATCACCCCCGTCCTCGGCAACGCCGCACTTTTTGCCGGCTCCATCGATCTCCTCGCCTCGCATCACGCTGATTCGCGCATCGACGCTGTGGTGGGCATCGATGCGCGCGGCTTCATCTTTGCCGCCGCCGCCGCGCGCCAGCTCGATGCCGCCTTTGTGCCCATCCGCAAAAAAGGCAAACTTCCGCACAAAACCATCGAAGAAAATTTCGAGCTCGAATACGGCGAAGACACCGTGGCCATTCACGAGGATGCCCTTCAACCCGGCGCGCGCGTGCTGCTCCTCGATGACCTTCTCGCCACCGGCGGCACCGCGGCCGCCGCCGCCAGCCTCGTCCAGAAAGTCGGCGCCGAAATCGTCGAGATCGGTTTCCTTATCGAACTCAGCTTCCTCAATGGCCGCGAAAAACTCAATGGTCATCCCATCCACTCCGTCATCACCTATTAAGCGATGACCCGCACCGCAGTCTTCCCGCTGCGTGATTACAATCTCGCCGCCACGCTGACCTCCGGCCAATCCTTTCGCTGGCGCGAAGTGGATGGTGCCTGGGAAAACGTCCTCACTGGCCGTTGGGTACGCTTGGCAATCGATGGCCAAACCCTCACCGCCCGCGTTGCCCGACCTATCGGAGACTGGCAATGGCTGCGCGATTACCTGCAGCTCGATCTCGATCTGCAAACCATCTACGACGGATTCCCTGCCGATGATCCGCATCTCGCCGCTGCGCGCGGCACGTGTCATGGTTTACGCCTTCTGAAGCAGGATCCCTGGGAAACCCTCGCCGGTTTCATCTGTTCTTCCAATAAACAGATCGTACAGATTGAGCAAATCATCGGCGAGGTGTGCGACCGATTTGGTGAACCGGTACGTGACAATTGGAAATCCTTCCCCACCGCCGATCGCATTGCCACCTGTACTGAGGCCGAACTTCGCGCCTGCCGCATGGGTTACCGTGCCAAGTACCTCCTCGACAGCGCCCAAATGATCACGCGCGGTGAACTCAACCTCGAATCGTTGCGCTCAATGTCCTACGACGAGGCCTGCGCCGAAATTCAGCGGCTTCCCGGCATTGGCCCCAAGGTCGCTGATTGCATCCTGCTGTTTGCCTACGGCTACCCCGAGGCGTTTCCCGTCGACACCTGGATCATCAAGGCCTTGCACCAACTTTACTTTCCCCGCCGCGCCCCCAAGCCCAAGCGGCTGCAGGCCTTTATCAAAAAGCACTTCGCTCCGCACCACGGCTACGCCCAGCAATATTTGTTTCATCACGTCCGCACGCAGGGCGGTTTGTTGGAGGAAACTAGTTAAGAGTAGGGGGTTAGTCTACTTTACACGACCAGTGCGTTGGGCATTCTGCCCCCCCCATTGGCCAAGGACTTTGGGCCGGGCCTTTGGGAGTCGGTCTTGATGGCATAGAGCTTGTTGTCCCTTGACCCGACGTAAACCGTGCCATC